>NZ_CALYQK010000005.1 GCF_945285465.1 uncultured Bartonella sp.
CGAATTCGAAATTTCTTAGCGCAGCATCTGCACTGGCACTTACAGTAGCAATGGCAGTACCGGCAACTGTGGCTGTCTCGGTTATAGGGACAGGGGTTGCTCAAGCGGCTGTCGTTCGCGCCATCGAGGTTCAAGGCAACAAGCGTGTTGACGCACAGACGATTCGTGATAACACGGGTATCAAAGTTGGGAAGAATTTTTCCAGTAGCGATATTGATGAAGGTTTGAAGCGGCTCTTTGCAATGGGGCTGTTTTCCGATGTCAAGATGAAGCAGGTTGGAAGTACACTCGTTGTTTCCGTTAAGGAGTACGAGGTAGTCAATCAGGTTCTTTTTCAAGGCAATAAAAAAGTCAAAGATCCTGATTTGCAACGCGTTATCTCGCTGAAGCCGCGTGAAGCCTTTGACCCGGCCAAGCTTGCTTCCGATGAACAATCCATACGAGAAGCCTATCGCTATGTCGGGCGTAATGATGCGGCTGTTTCCGCGCAAACAGTGGATTTAGGCCAAGGGCGGGTCAATGTTGTCTTTAAAATTACCGAAGGTAAGAAAACGAAAATCGACGACATTACCTTTGAGGGTAATAAGGCCTTCGGTAATCGTCGTTTGCGTGATGTCATTGCGACCAAGCGTTCCAATATTCTTTCCTGGCTGACACGCGGCGATGTTTATAGTGATGATCGCCTACAGGCCGATCAGGAAGCCCTGCGTCGTTTCTATTTCAATCATGGTTATGCCGACTTCCAGATTGTTTCTGCCGATGCGACATTTGATGAAGCGAGCAATTCCTATAAAATCAAATTTGTTGTTGATGAAGGTGCACGTTATAAGTTAGGTGATGTTCAGGTTGACAGCACAATCGAAGGGGTCGATACCCAGTCGCTGCAGAAGGTTTTGAAAACCCATCAAGGGGATGTCTATTCGGCGAAGCGGATTGAAGATTCGGTATTGGCAATTAATGACAAGGTTGCTGATTCCGGCTATGCTTTTGCGAAAGTTGAACCGCGTGGCGATCGTGATTTTAATAACCACACAATTTCAATTGTTTATAATATTGATCAGGGGCCGCGCGCTTATGTCGAACGTATCGAAATTCGCGGCAATGATAAAACGCGTGATTATGTTATTCGTCGTGAACTCGATTTGAACGAGGGTGATGCTTATAACCAGACTATGGTTCAGCGCGCCAAGCGTCGTCTTGAAGGACTTGGTTTTTTTCAGACAGTTAATGTTTCGACAGCACCGGGTTCAGAGCCTGATCAGGTGATATTAGTTGTTGATGTGACCGAGAAATCGACAGGTGAATTCTCGATCGGCGGTGGTTATACAACAGGTGGTGATTCACCTGGCGCATCTGTCGAGGCTTCGATTACTGAACGCAACTTCCTTGGTCGTGGTCAATATGTTCGTATTGGTGCCGGCGCTGGTGAAGATGACGCACGTAACTACAATTTGTCATTTACTGAGCCTTATTTTCTCGGTTACCGGTTATCGGCAGGATTTGATATTTTTCATCGTACCTACCGTATGAATGATGATTATGACGTCAAGCAAACTGGTGGTACAGTTCGTTTCGGTGTGCCGATTACCGAACAGCTGACGGGTAGCCTTGCCTATAATTATGTTCAGGAAGAATATAATCTCGATCATAGTAGTCGCTATGAGCGACGTGCAATTGCCAATCATACGACTAAAGAATTCGAGGAGATGCGGGATTATTCAGGTGCTATTATTCAGGCATCCAAGAATAGTCCGTGGATTCGTTCGTCGGTCAGTTATGGTTTAACCTATAATACGATTGACGATATGAAAAACCCGCATGACGGGCTCTTTGTTCGCGGTATTCAGGAATATGCCGGTGTCGGTGGCGATGCCAACTTCTTGAAGACGACCGGTAAGGCAATGATGTATAAGACGATTTCGGAAACATATGATCTCGTCGGTCTGTTGTCTGTTGGTGGTGGCTATATTCACGAAATTGGCGATGATGGTGTCCGTATCTTCGATATGTTCAAGAGCAATTCGGATATGATTCGCGGTTTCAAATATAACGGCATTGGTCCGCGTCAACGTTCTATGGATGGGGATAAGTACTTCCTTGGTGGCACAACCTACATGAATGCCACGGCGGAAATCCAGTTCCCGATGCCAGTTGTTCCGGATAGTTTGGGTATGCGTGGAGCATTCTTTGCTGATACTGCAACACTTTACGGCAACAAGTACGATCCGGTTTATGACTTTGAAAATGCGGTTACGGGTGATGACAGTGCATGGCGTGCATCCGCTGGTGTCAGCTTGATGTGGGCATCTCCGTTCGGTCCGTTGCGTTTTGACTATGCATGGCCTGTCGTAAAAGAGAGTGGTGATCGGACACAGAACTTCAACTTTGGTGTCTCAACCAAGTTCTAATTTTTCCTTTCTCCCGGTTTTGTAAAATCCGGGAGAGAAAGTGTTCTGATGGCGGATTCAAAATTTTTTACGCCGTCTCGGCAATTGACTGTTGGTGAGGCGGCCGTTTTAACGGGTGCCGCTCTACGTAATCCTGAATTGGGTGGTTCGGTAATAGAGCACCTTTCGTCGCTTGATAGTGCCGAGCCGGGTTCTTTGGTATTTGTGGAAAGTCGGAAATTTGCTTCGGCTTTGCATAATAGTCGTGCGATTGCCGTCTTCTGTTCCGAGGACGTAGTAAATAAAGTTCCTGAAAATATAGCTGCATTGGTGACGGCAACACCGCATCGTGATTTTGCGATGATTGGGCGTATTTTGTTTCCGACGGCAGCCAGACCGGCGCCGTGGTTTGGTGATAGTGGCGTATCGCCACAAGCATTTATTCATCCGGAAGCAAAAATCGAAGAGGGTGTAACAATCGAAGCCGGCGCAGTTATCGGGCGTGGAGCAGAAATTGGCAGCGGCACGTTGGTTTCGTCAACGGCAGTTGTCGGCGAAAATTGTTGCATTGGCCGAGATTGCTATATAGCTCCCGCTGTTTCCATTCAATATAGTTTCGTCGGTAACCGGGTTCATTTATATCCGGGCGTGAGGATCGGCCAGGATGGCTTCGGCTATGTCGGTGGACCGAATGGAATTGAAAAAATTCCTCAACTTGGACGTGTCATTATTCAGGATGATGTCGAGATCGGAGCCAATACAACGATTGATCGTGGTGCGTTGAAAGATACGATTATCGGCGAAGGAACGAAAGTCGATAATTTGGTTCAGATTGCCCATAACGTGCAAATAGGTCGCTACTGTTTGATTGCGGCGCACTGCGGAATTGCGGGTAGCGCAACAATCGGCGACATGACGCAATTGGGCGGCAGCGTCGGCTTGGCTGATCATGTAAAAATTGGTTCACACGTTCAGATAGCAGCAGCAAGCGGAGTAATGAACGACATTCCCGATGGTGAAAAATGGGGCGGAAGTCCGGCCCGTCCTATCAAACAATGGTTTCGTGAAGTAGCTGCACTAAGAAATATGAGTAAATTCAATAAGGAGAAGTGACAAGATGAATGCTGCTGTTGAAAAAAACAGTTTGGAAGCTGTTGATATAGGCAGATTGTTGTCAATTCTGCCTCACCGTTATCCCTTTTTGCTGATAGATCGGATTGTTGATATAAATGGCGACCAATCAGCAACAGGTATCAAGAATGTTACGGTCAATGAGCCGCATTTTACTGGCCATTTTCCGGAAAATCCGATTATGCCCGGTGTTCTAATTATTGAAGCGATGGCGCAAACAGCCGGTGCAATTTCTCTTTTGGTACAGGCAGAGGAAAAGCCCGGTGTTGTTTATCTCATGACTGTAGATAAAGCGAAATTCCGTAAACCGGTAGTTCCCGGTGACCAGTTAAAGCTTCATGTTAAAAAATTGAAACAACATGGTGGAATTAGACGGTTTTCTTGTGTGGCTGAAGTGGATGGAAACCGTGTTGCGGAAGCGGAAGTCGCTGCTATGATTGTCGTTAATGACGATAATAAAAAATAGGATAGACGAAATGTCCGGTGTAGAAATTCATTCAACCTCTATTGTCGAAAACGGTGCAAAGCTTGGGACAAATGTCAAAATAGGCCCATTTTGTTATATTGGTAGCGATGCGGTCATTGGTGACGGTTGCCGTTTGTTGAGCCATGTCGTTATTATGGGGGCGACGACCGTTGGAGAAAATAGCGTAGTCTATCCGAATGCCGTGTTAGGCGGTGATCCACAAAACAACAAGCATAAAGGTGGACGGACGACGTTGGTAATTGGGAAAAATTGCATTATCCGTGAAGGTGTCACAATGCATCGTGGTTCTGATACAAGTAGCGCTACGACGATAGTCGGAGATGATTGCGAGTTTTTAGCCTATGCCCACGTTGCTCACGATTGTGTTTTGGGTAACCATGTGACGTTTTCAAATAATGTTATGATTGGTGGTCATGTCGTTATTGGCGATTATGTGATTATTGGCGGCGGCGGAGCTGTTCACCAATTTGTCCGTGTTGGTCATCATGCATTTGTTGGCGGCCTAGCAGCTTTGGTGGGAGACCTTATACCCTATGGTTCGGCGATCGGCGTCCACGCATGGCTTGGTGGTTTGAATATTATCGGAATGAAACGGTCCGGCTTGCCGCATAGCGAAATTCACGCCGTACGTCATGCCGTTGAGATGTTGTTTGATCATACAAAGCCTGTACGTGAAAGGGCAGGTGATGTCCGTTTAGCTTTTCCTGATTCGCCAGCCGTTACCGAAATTATAGATTTTGTCGAGGCCGATCATAAGCGTTCTTTTTGCACACCGAAACTAGACAGCCATAGCAACAGCAATAATTTCGGATATTAAAATATGGCAGAGTGCGGCAGCAGAAATTATCTTTCCGGTCGCACGGCGATTATCGCGGGAAACGGCATTCTGCCGCTTGCTGTCGCCAAAGCAATCAGGGATCAGGGAGGTAATCCTTTTTTGGTTCCCTTGAAAGGGGAGGCTGATTCGCAGCTTTATTCCTATGAGCATTGTGAAATATCGGTAGTGCAATTGGCGCGACTGATAAAAGCGTTAAAAAAAGCTGGAATAACCAATGTGATATTGGCGGGTGGCGTTAAAAGGCGCCCGAATTTATCTGACTTGCGGCCGGACTGGACAACATTGTCAGCTTTGCCTAAGCTTTTTTATGCTTTGGGACAAGGTGATGACGCGTTGTTAAAAGCTTTTATCAGCGTTGTGGAAAAATACGGTTTTCACGTCGTGGGAGCCCACGAGGTGATACCACAATTATTGGCACCGATGGATTTTAATCTGACAAAAAGACGTGCCAATGATAAAGAATGGCGTGATATAAGACTTGCCATTCAAGCGGCTACGGTTTTAGGAAAGCTTGATATCGGGCAGGGTGCTGTAGCCGTAGGGGGGCGGGTTGTCGCAGTAGAAGGGGCAGAGGGTACCGACAATATGTTGCGACGTGTTAGAGAAATGCGTCTGGAAAAACGTATCCCTCCCGAAGGAGGGGTACTGGTGAAATGTGTCAAACAACAACAGGACAAGCGCGCTGATTTGCCGACCATTGGACCGCACACAATTATAAACGCCAAAGAATGTGGGCTTGACGGCATCGCTGTCGAAGCGCAACGGACATTCATTGTGTCACTTAAGGAAACAGTTCAACAAGCTGATAAATGTGCATTATTTGTCGAAACGTTCGGGGCACCTGATAATGACTGATGGTCCATTAAAGATAGCCATTGTAGCCGGTGAGGAGTCAGGGGATCTGCTTGGCGCAGATTTAGTTTCTGCAGTTGCGCGCAATACCGGCCGTAATATCAAGCTGATTGGTGTGGGCGGCAGTCATCTTGAAGCACTTGGTCTTAAAAGCCAATTTGATTCTGATGAAATTGCCTTGATGGGATTGGGTGCAGTTCTTAAAAAACTTCCACAGCTGATGCTTCACATTTACCGTTTGGCGCGTTTTATTGCTGACGAACGGCCAGAATGCCTGATTATTATTGATAGCCCCGATTTTACCCATCGTGTTGCTAAAAGATTACGCAAAATTGCTCCGGAAATTCCAATTATAAAATACATAGCTCCTTCTGTCTGGGCCTGGCGGCCGAAGCGAGCAAAGGCCATGCGTCCATTTATTGATCGCGTTCTTGTCGTCCTTCCTTTTGAAGTCAAGGTAATGCGTGACCTTCAGGGGCCGCCGGCAACCTATGTCGGGCATCGACTTTTGACCTATCCCCCCCTTGTGGCTGTTGAGAGAGAAAAAGCGCGTCAGAACGAAGGCCAAAAAGGATCGCCAACGGTTGTTATTCTTCCTGGTTCAAGACATTTCGAGATTCGTGGGTTGATGCCGATATTCGGTCAAACTGTGGAGATTTTAAAACAACGCAATCCCGATATTGCATTTGTTTTGCCGACTTTGCCTCGTCTTGCCGATAGCGTGCGCCGCATGACCAATGATTGGAATGTTAAAGTCGATATTGTTGTCGGTGAAGAAGAGAAATGGAAAGCTTTTGCCAAAGCTAACGCTGCTTTGGCAGCATCCGGAACGGTATCACTAGAACTCGCACTGGCCGGTATTCCCATGGTGCTTGGTTATAAAGCCGATGTGTTTTCAAAAATATTTATCTTGCCGCGCATAAAAATCTGGAGTGCGGCTCTGCCCAATATTATTGCTGATCGTCCGGTAGTGCCTGAATATTTTAACGAGTTTTTGCGATCTGGCATGCTTGCCCGACAAGTAGAGCAGTTGATAGCTTTGGGGCCGGTTCGTCAGGCGCAATTAAGCGGTTTTGCACAAATTCGCATGGCAATGAAGACCGCTATTCCGTCTGGCGAACTTGCCTCACAGGCGGTGTTGAAATATCTAAAACATAAATAATCTACCGGCATTTATGAAATATTCCGACTGGCATGCGTGTTAGTTTATTGGGACATTGCATTTTGAAAAGCAATTAATGTCTTATCTTTGCTAAAAAGTTTTTTGAACGCGGATTTTCAGGATTGGTAAAAAAATTGTCCGGTGTTGTGTCTTCGATAATCCGACCGTTTTCTAGAAACAGAACACGTTCCGACACTTTGCGGGCGAAATCCATTTCGTGGGTAACACATAACATTGTCATGCCGGTATCGGCGAGTTTAACAATAACATCAAGAACTTCGCCGACCATTTCGGGGTCAAGCGCCGATGTCGGTTCGTCAAACAGCATAATTTTCGGTTCCATACAAAGCGCACGCGCAATGGCAACACGTTGTTGTTGTCCGCCGGAGAGTTGTGACGGATATTTTTCACTATGCGATTCAATGCCGACTTTGCTGAGATAATTGATCGCGCGCTCTCTTGCCAGTTCTTTTGAAAGACCCTGAACGGTCATAGGTGCAAGAATACAATTTTGTATGACCGTCATATGGGGAAAGAGGTTAAAATGCTGGAACACCATGCCAACTTCACGCAAAACCTTTTTTTGCTGTTGTAACGGCGCACTACAAATATCAACATCATAAATGGCAATGCTACCTTGTTCAGGAACTTCAAGCTGGTTTATGCAGCGGATAAGTGTGGATTTGCCAGATCCAGACGGACCACAGAGAACTATTCTTTCACCGGCTGTTACGTCGAGTGAAATGTCGTGGAGCGCTTGAAAATCGCCGTACCATTTGTTTAGGCCGTCAATGACGATGACATCTTCGTTCGCATCGTTTTTGTTGTCTTTATCTCGTTGAACGGTCGGCATTGCAGTTATTCTCCGTAGCTAATTGGTAAACCGCGTTAGACTGAATGCATCAGGAGATGTCAATGGCTGTTCACCCGTCATCATCTGGCTAAGAAATTTTCCACTGACTGCGCCCAAGGTCAAGCCATGATGAGCATGACCGAAATTGAGCCAAAGTCCCTCATGATGGGGCCCACGCCCGATTATTGGCCGCATATCGGCAAGACAAGGGCGCTCACCAAGCCACGGAATAGTTTCTTGACGTTCGCCAAGCGGGAAAATCTTTCTGGCAATTTTTTCTGCACGCTTGATCTGTGTCCAATAAGCCGGCGCGTTTTCTCTGGCAAATTCAATTCCAGTAGTAAGACGAATGCCTTGACGCATCGGAGCCAAAACAAAGCCGGAAAGCGGATCACAAATGGAATGGTACAATTGTGTATGATCGTTCATTGGGCGGTAATGAATATGATAACCACGTTTGATTGCAAAAGGAATATGATGATAGCCGAATTTGTTGAGGAAGCGAACCGACTGGGCACCGAGAGCGACAACAATTTCGGGCGCGGTGATGACGTGTCCATCATCTTTAATAGACCAGAGTCCCTGATTATTTTCTGTTTTTAAAGCATCAAGATTTAAAAAAGTCCCGCCCTGTTGGACAAAGAAATCGGCGTAAACACCTGTCAGTCCAGCCGGATCGTTAACCGTTTTCGGATCGAGCCAGTGAACACCGCCGGCAAGGTGCTCATTAATTGCGGGAACCCGCCCGATCAAACTTTGTCGATCAAGAATATCATAATTGAGATGAAAATGCTCAAGCGTTAGGAGTTGTTTTTTCGCTTTTTCGAAATCATCATTTGTGTGATAGATTTCCAACCAGCCATTAGGTGCAATAAATTGTGTTGCATTTGCCTTTGTGGCAAGAAAATCGTGTTCTTTGACACTATTTTCGACAAGCGGAAGCAGAGCTTCTGTCGCGCTTTTTAGATTTTTGGGTGAAGACTGCCGCCAGAATTGGAAAAGCCAGGGAGCTATTTGTAAAAGATAACTCCAATCAAAACGAACATCGGTTTGACAGTTAAAAGCATAAGCAACAAGACGGGAAAAATTCCGCGGAAAATGATAAGGTATAACGCTCGAGCGCTCGATCAGGCCAGCATTGCCATAGCTTGTCCCGTGTCCGGGGGCCATTCGGTCAACAAGGCAAACATTATAGCCCCTCAATTGCAGATGTAAACTTGTACAAACCCCAAGAATACCGGCACCCAGCACTATCGCATCAAAGTTTTTCATCTAAAGTTTCCGTCCGAACAATTGTTTCATTATAAAGGTAGGCTAGCGCAAATGACGTGTTAAACGACGTTCAGTCAAATCAATCAGACGACGGACAACTTCAACAATGAGAAGATAAAGCACGGCTGCCCAAATATAAACCTGATAATCGAAGGTGCGTGAAAAAGCAAGTTTAGCCACGCCCATAAGATCGTAAACCGTGACCAGCGCGGCAACGGCACTTGCTTTAATCATCAAGATAAATTCGTTGCCAAGGGGGCGCAAGGCCATAATCATGGATTGCGGCATAATTACGCGAATAAAAGTGGTACGTTGACTAAGCCCTAATGCTTTGGCCGCTTCATATTGGCCAATCGGTACCGATAGCATGCTGCCACGGAATATTTCTGCTTGATAGGCAGCCGTGTTGAGCGAAAAAATAAATAGACAGCACCACCATGCACTTTTGAAAAACCACCACAATCCGACACTCTGCCAAAAGACGCTGAAAGATCCTATGCCATAATAGAACAGGAATAATTGTGCCAAAAGTGGCGAGCCACGGAAGAAATATATATAGGCACGTGCGAAATAGTGAAAAAATGGATATTTAGAGCGCCAAGCAAAGGTTAATGTAATGCTCAACAGAAAACCGATCGTAAAGGAAAGCGCAACCAGCTTTAGAGTTACAAAAAAGCCATCGTAAAATTTCCAGCCGTAATTATGCAAGATTTCCGGATTGATAAGAAAGTGTAACCAGTCAGGTATCATTATGGCGATACCTTTTCATAGCATGCATTGGCGCGTTTTTCCATATGGCGAATGATCGAGGATGATATGGCCGAAAAAGCAAGATAGATCAAACATGCCGCAAGATAAAAAAACATCGGTTTTTTTGTTGCAGCAACGGCGAGATTTGTTTGACGCATAATATCGACTAGCGAAATTGTGGACACGAGAGATGTATCTTTAAGAAGGATAAGCCAATTATTTGACAAACCGGGCAGGGCATTGCGAACCAATTGCGGAAAAATAATGCGCAAAAATGTCGTTGAGGGCGGCAAGCTTAACGCTTTGGCGGCCTCGTATTGTCCACTGTCGAGCACTTGGAATGCGCTAAGCCAGACTTCACAAGAAAAAGCAGCAAAAACCATGCCCAATGCAAGCATTCCGGCAAAAAAAGCATTGATGGAAAATTCGGCTTCAATGTTGAAATGCGCCATCAGAGTTTGGACCACGGTTTGCAAGCCGTAATAGACGAGAAATAACGTCAGCAGTTCCGGCAGTCCACGGAAAACTGCCGAAAATGTTGTAGCTCCAATCTGGAGAAGTTTTACATCTGATCGAATAAAAAGCGAACACGCAAGCCCGAGAGGAAGCCCGATGGGTAAACAACATAACGCCAGTGATAAGGTAACACCGGCACCTAAAAGCATGACCGTTCCCCAACCGCCACTGCCAAAAGACAGCAATGACAAATATTCGATCATAAAAATACTCCGATTACTGAGACAAAATTATCACTGAAAAATCCTGAATATCAGGCATACTCAATTCATCAAGCTCGATCAAACATGGTAAAGTTTTTAATAGATATCGGCATCGAAATATTTTTTATTGATTTTTTCATAAGTGCCATCGGCTCGGATTTCATCAATCGCCTTGTTCAGCCGGTTCTTCAGATCTTCAGAATTTTTCCGGATCGCAATAGAAACCGGGTCTTTGGTGCCTTCAATTTGGCCGACAAGCCTGCAGCAATCCTTGCCGTCTTTGTCGAGCCAAGCAAGAAGCGGAAATTTGTCATGAACAATGGCATCAAGGCGATAATTGACGAGATCGCTATTCGCCTCTTCGGCTGTGGGGTAAAGTTTTAAAGTGGCACCTTCGGGAACATAATTGTCTTCGGCATAATTGGCTTGCATTGTGCCGGCCTGGGCACCAATGGTTTTATCTTTCATCGATTGCGGGCTGACATCTTTAATGTCAGAGTCCTTTAAAGCGGCAACGGCCAGCGTTGTTGTATAATAGCGGTTGGTAAAATCGACTTTTTGTAGGCGAGCCGGTGAAGGCACCATTGAAGCAATGACTGCATCATATTTTTTTGCCAAAAGCCCAGGAATGATTCCGTCCCAGTCTTGCGCTGTTACAATACACTCGACTTTCATTTTTTCGCAAAGCGCATAAGCAATGTCGACATCAAAACCAAGAAGCTTGTTGTTGGAGTCAACGTAATTGAATGGCGGGTAAGCGCCTTCTGTTGCAAAACGCAGACTTTCAGCATGGGCGGTAAAACTCATTATCAAGCTTCCCAAAACGAGTCCAATTGCGAAAGTTTTCATATTACACTCCTTTATGTCAGGGGTTAAGAAGCTGTTCCACTCCATTTAGTTTTAACGTTATATTTTATTGAAGAGCAATGCAAAAACGAAAATCCACCGATATAACGGCAATGTTGTTATGCCATCACATTTCTAGTGTTATTTATGTTGATGAGCCGATAGGCGCAGCAGTTAAGCTTTCCAACGGCTTTGAACGCTATCGATCGAGTAGCCAAAAATTACATTCGTCTTTAGGCCTTGATACGCCTTTTGGCAAATTGCGCCATAATGTTTCTTCTTCTATCTATGACAGTTATTATATATGCGCTATTATTTGCCACAATTTTTATCTTGGAAATTGGGCCAATTCCCGCACAAATATTCAAGCGCTGTACAAATAGGCCGGTTTTACGTATCAAAGCGAAAAGCGGTTTTGTTAGTCTTTGTGCCAAAGTCTGGACAATAGTGTTAGTCTCAGTGATAGCGTTATGCTATGGATTAGGCTGGCTTTCCACCGGCTTTAATGATTTTGTTTATTCTGTCTTTGTTTTATAAATTCAACCAAAAGGTGTAGCGACTCTTTTTGGACGGGTTTTCGATAAACAAATTCAAAATCGTAGCTTCCGTTCAGTAACGGGTGTTCGCAGAGTTTGATATTTGCAGGACAATTATAGCGCGATACAGTTGAAATAAATGTATAGCCAAGTCCGCTTAAGACCATGCCCAGACACGCATTAAAATCGGTAGCGCAGGTGACTATATTGGGACGGAAATTTGCTTTTCGACATTCGAGGAGAAGAAAATCATAGAATTCGGGTGACATTTCGCGCGGAAAAAACAGACATTTCTCCTGTTCCAGAAATCGCAGACTATTGTTTTTTTGAAGTGCAAAACCGTTTTCACGATTACTTGCGATCAATAAACGACATTTTGTCAAAAATATCCCTGCTTTTGTTGTGTCGGCTTTCAGGCGCCAGGCCATAAAACCGGCATCAAGCTTGCCTAGTGTCAGTTGTTCGGTTTGCCCGACAGCAAGGGTTGGTTCAAGGGACAGGTTTATTTCAGGGTAAAGCTGGCAAAAATCTTTTATAATGGTGATTACAACAGGGTTCCACGTGTATGTCGGTGCAATTCCGATATGGAGTGTTTCTTTAATGCCACTTACTCTTTTGACATTGGTTATTGCCTGATTGAGGGCATGGAGAATATAGGGTGCATCTTTTAGCAATTGTTCGCCAGTTCGGGTCAGTTCAATGCCTTTTTGACGCCTTATAAAAAGTTTTGTTGCAAGTTCTCGTTCCAGCTCTTTGATCTGGCGGCTGAGTGCCGGCTGAACAATAAATAAATGGCGGGCAGCTTCCGAGATACTGCCATATTGCGCTATGGCTTGAAAATAACGGATCTGTTTTATGTCCAATAGCAACTACTCCGAGTTGAGAAAATATTTCACATGGTTAACCGATAAAAGAACTGGAGTCCATGCCATTTTGCTATAACTCGTATTGCGAAATAACAATCCAGAATTGTTTTTCTTTTCGATATTCTATTATGACGGATATTTAAGGAGAGTCTATGGAACACAGCCAGTCGACAACAAAAAACCAGTCTGTTTCAAAAAAAGTGATCACCGCTGCAGTAATGGGCGGGGTATTGGAATGGTACGATTTTGGAGCTTATGCACTTTTTGCCTATGTCATATCTTACCAATTTTTCCCGGTAGAGAATCAAGTTGTCTCTATGCTTCTGACATTCATTACTTTTGCCGTGGGATTTTTGACCCGACCTCTCGGGGCTATTATTCTTGGAGCCTATTCTGATCGTGTTGGCAGAAAATCGGCATTGTCATTGACGATGATTTTGATGGCTGTGGGCATGGGAATTATTGCATTTTGTCCCACTTATGAGCAAATTGGCATTCTGGCACCGATTATCGTTGTCATTGCTCGACTAATCCAGGGTGTATCGGCAGGCGGAGAAATTGGCAGCGCGCTGTCCATTTTGGTCGAAACTGCGCCAGCCCATAAACGGGGGCAGATTGCGGCATGGCAACAGGTCAGCCAAACAGGGGCCTTTCTGGTCGCCGGTGTTGTCGGCTGGGTTATTACGGCGTTTTTTTCATCCGAACAGGTTGCATCGTGGGGGTGGCGGGCCGCTTTTGCGTTCGGCATGTTTGTTGCACCGGTCGGGTTCTATATTCGTCGCCAGATTGACGAATCACCAGCTTTTCTTGCCGAACAAAAACAGGGGAATAAAGAACATGTTCCTTTTTCGGTTCTTTTCGCCAACAGCTGGAAGCCGTTATTTCTCGGTATCGGTATTGTTTTGATTTGGACAGTGACAAGCAAAACAGCAAGCTCCTTTATGGCCACCTATGCAATCAACAATTTGCATATGAAGCTGACCTCTCCCTATCTGGGGATGATCGTTGTCGGTATCGTGTTATTGTTTTGCCCCGTTGTCGGAGCGTGGTCGGACCGCATCGGCAGACGCCCGATTATGATCGGCGCGGCAATTGCGATTTTTGTTTTTGCCTATCCGTCCTTTTGGTTGTTATCGGCTTACCCAAATGTATGGGTGTTGATTGCACAACAATTTTTTTATGCGGTTTTGATGGTTCTTTATACAGCTCCGGCATCTGCTGCCTTATCTGAACTTTTTCCGACAGCATTCCGCTCGTCGGGAATTGCTCTTTCATATAATATTGCCGTGACGATTTTTGGTGGATTTTCTCCGACAATTTCGACGGCGCTTATCGGAATTACGGGTGATAACAGGGCAATTGCCTATTACATAATGTTTGCAGCATTGGTAAGCATTATTGCGCTTTTTTATTCGCCAAAAATACTGAAAATGAGATAAATATTGAGCCTGTAGTTTTTGGCAAAGGCTGCATGAAGGTAGATTGGAAATGATAGAAAATAATAACGCTGTACAAAAAGCAATTAATGCTTATTTGCCGGAAATGCGGGCACTGCGTCAACAAATCCATTCTAATCCGGAAACCGGTTTTGAAGAAAAAGCAACGTCAGCAATTGTTGCAAAACTGCTGCGCGAATGGGGATATGAAGTGACAACGGGCGTTGCCGGTACAGGTGTTGTCGCCTCGTTACAGAATGGTAATGGACAAAAAAAACTTGCACTGCGCGCCGACATGGATGCGCTTCCCGTTTTTGAACAAACAGGCTTATCCTATGCCAGTAAAATAGATGGGAAAATGCATGCTTGCGGGCATGATGGGCACACAACCTCTTTGCTGACAGCAGCCCGTTATCTGGCACAGACGCGAAATTTTTCAGGTACGCTCAATCTTATTTTCCAGCCAGCAGAAGAGGGGCTGGGCGGGGCAAAGCGCATGGTTGAAGAGAAGGTTTTTAAAAAATTTCCCTGCGATGCCATTTTCGGCTACCATAATGTGCCGGGCATAGCTGCGGGAAATTTCTGCTTTATCCCGGGATCGGCCACTGCAGCCTCAGATCGGGCAAAGATTATTGTCAAAGGTAAAAGCGGTCATGGTGCGCAGCCCGAAACGGCAGTTGACCCGATTGTAGTTGGTGCGGCGATTGTTGGTTCTTTGCAGACAATTGTTTCGCGCAATATTGCTCCGTTCAAATCCGCAGTGGTTACAGTGGCAAGTTTTCACGCCGGTGATGCTTATAATATCATCCCCGCAACGGCCGAGTTAAAACTGACAATCAGAAGTTATGACGAAAAAACGCGTGGCTTGCTTGAGGAACGCATCCGGGAGGTAGCGCAATACCAGGCAAAGGTCTTTGGCGCAGAATGCGAAATTGCCTATTTCCGGCTTAACCCGTCGTGTAAGAATGATGAAACACTAACGACGTTTGCGCGTGGTGTTGCCGAAAAAACGTTTGGCAAGAATGTGATTGAAGAACGCACCGTACCATTCGGTTTTAGTGAGGATTTTTCCTATATGTTACAGGAAAAGCCGGGCTGCTACTTATTTGTTGGTAATGGTGGTTCGGCAAACCTTCACAGCGATCATTATAATTTTAACGATGAGTTGTTGTTGCGGATGGGTACGTACTGGGTACGACTTGTTGAATCCTATCTTTGTTAACACAGATGCGGTTTTTTGCTTCAATCGGGGTATTTTAAAGTCGAGCATTATCTTTATAAGCGATATTTTTAAAGCCGCGTTTGAAATATCGTGCTTCCGGTTGTCAATAACGGTACTGCTATATCTGGCAAACGACAGCCAAAAAGCTTAAATCAGCATGCAAGAGAAGCAATTGCTTGCTATTGTTCTTAAAAGAGAACGATGAAAGTGCAAAGCGGCTATTTCCTCCGTTAGCAAGAATCTGTTATTGGCAATTTATGAAAAATTATCTCGACCTTCTTTCTTATGTTCTGGAGAACGGCATTGACCGTTCAGACCGTACCGGCACCGGCACACGTTCGATATTTGGCTATCAGATGCGTTTTGACCTTGCTAAAGGTTTTCCGTTGCTGACAACAAAAAAGCTCCATTTGCGCTCGATTATCTATGAATTATTATGGTTTTTACGCGGTGATACCAATATCAAATGGCTAAACGAGCATGGTGTTTCCATTTGGGATGAATGGGCCGATGACAATGGTGATCTCGGCCCCGTCTACGGTTACCAATGGCGGTCATGGCCTACACCAGATGGAGGCCACATCGACCAGATAGCGAAAGTTGTCGATATGATTATCAAAACACCGGATTCGCGCCGGCTCATTGTTTCGGCATGGAACCCGGCTCTGGTTGACGAAATGGCTTTGCCACCCTGTCATTGTCTGTTCCAGTTCTACGTTGGCGATGGCAAACTTTCGTGCCAGCTTTATCAGCGCTCTGCCGATATTTTCCTAGGTGTTCCTTTTAATATTGCTTCTTACGCCTTGTTGACGATGATGATTGCGCAAGTTACCGGGTTAAAATTTGGTGAATTTGTTCATACCTTTGGCGATGCCCATCTTTATTCAAATCATTTCGAGCAGGCAAAATTGCAACTTACGCGTAAACCTCTTCCGCTCCCGACCATGAAACTTAATCCAGACGTAAAAGATATATTCAAATTCAGTTACGAAGATTTCGATTTGCAAAATTATGTTGCCGCTCCTCATATCAAAGCGTCGGTAGCCGTATGACCGTTCCGATTTGTCTTATCGTGGCCGTTGCAGAAAATGGTGTCATAGGGCGCGATGGCACTATGCCATGGCGGTTATCAACCGACCTCAAAAGGTTCAAGGCTTTGACAATGGGTAACCCTGTCATCATGGGGCGCAAAACATGGAACTCGTTGAAATCGCCTCTGGGTGGACGGGCAAATATAATCATCACGCGAAACCGGATGTTTGCGCCGGAAGGAGCAATGGTTGCCCATTCTTTTTCTGAAGCGCGTCGTGTGGCTGAAGATCAGGCAAATAGAGACGATAGTCAATTTGTTTTTGTTATTGGTGGGGGAGAAATTTTTAAGCAAGCATTGCCATTTGCCGACCGTATGTATGTAACAGAAATCATGGCTCCGATCGAAGGTGATACATTTTTTCCCGGCTTTAATGCTGGTGACTGGAAAGCTATCAGCACAGAGATGGTGCCAGAAGGTCCTAAAGATACATTTGCTACAAGATTTGTGATTTATAAGCGTCAGTAAACTTGTAAAAGTGGACAAAAAATTGGACATTGCGTTGAAACGGGGTTTTGACATCCCTATAAAGAAGAAACAATAGAATTTGCGTAATTTTGCGCTTAACAAGAGGTGACTATGCCCTGGAGCAATCAGAATGGCGGCGGCCCATGGGGCGGCGGAAATAACGGTGGAAGCCCCTGGAGCGGCGGTGGAAACGATAATGGTAACAATAAGAATCCATGGGGCAAAAAACCGCTTGGTTCTGGTGGCGGGGGCAACGGCCCGGATATTGATGAAATTTTGCGCAAAGGCCAAGACCGGCTCAAACAGTTTGGCGGCGGTAGCGTTTTTATTGTTATTTTGGTTATTGCTATAATCTTTTGGCTTTTCCAATGTTTTTATATTGTGCAACAAAACGAGCAGGCTGTCGAATTGCGTTTCGGTGTGCCAAAACCGGGTATTATCAGTGACGGTCTGCATTTTCACTTTTGGCCAATTGAAAACTATTTGAAAGTGCCATTGACAGAAAAGTCGATTGCCATTGGTGGTAAACCGGGCCAGCCGCAGCAAAGCGATGGCTTGATGCTGTCGAGTGACCAGAACATTGTTTATGTCAATTTCTCTGTTTATTACCGCATTTCTGACCCGAGCAAATATTTGTTCAATGTCAGTGAACAAGAAGGAACAGTTCGTCAGGTTGCCGAAAGTGCAATGCGTGAAGTTATCGGTCGCCGCCCGGTTGATGATGTGCTGCGCGACAAGAAAGAAGAAGTCGCCGATAACGTAAAAACAATTATCCAGTCAACTGCGGATAAGTATCAACTCGGTATCCAGATCAATCGTGTCTCTATCAGCGAGGCGGCGCCACCTACCAAGGTCGCGGCTGCTTTTAACTCGGTGCAGCAAGCCGAGCAGGAACGTGGTCGCATGATTGAAGAAGGCAACCGCGTCCGCTTTAAAAAACTGGGTCTTGCCAATGGCGAAGCATCGAAGGCACGTGAAATTGCCAAAGGTGAAAAAGCCCAGATGGTTGAAGAAGCCAAAGGGCGTGCCGAACGTTTTGCCGCCATTTCCCACGAAGCTGCGGTCGCGCCGGAAGCAAGTCGCTATCGGCTCTATATGGAAACGATTGGTGGTATATTGAATTCACCGAATAAACTAATATTGGATCAAAAAAATGGCGGACCGGTGTCTTATCTACCATTGAACGAGTTGATGCTGGGCAAAAACCAGTCATCTTTAGCCCCGAGCGCTGGCAAATTGTCTGGAACTCAATCATATGCTACAGAAGGACAACACTAATGCAGCAAAACCGTTTTTTTATTGGCCTTGGTGTCGTTATTGTTGTGTTGCTTGCTGTCTGGATGTCGGTGTTTATAGTCTATCCGCGTCAACAAGTTGCGGTTAAGCGTTTCGGGCAGATTGTCAGGGTGGAGCAGGATCCCGGCCTTTATTTCAAAACACCGTTCATCGACCAAACAGTGATTATCGACAATCGTCTGTTGCGTTATGATGTGCCCACGCAATCGGTGCAGGTGCGCGGTGGTCGTTATTATGAAGTTGACGCATTTTTCATTTACAGAATCACCGACCCGAAACTGTTTCTACAACGCATCAGCTCGGGCCGCCCGCAAGTCGCTGCGGAAGAAAATCTTGCACCACGCTTTATCGACGCTTTGCGTGCCGTTTACGGCAAGCGTGAATTCAAGTCGGCACTGTCGGACGAGCGAAGCGCAATGATGAACGAAATTCAGCAGCAATTTTCTGTTGATGCCGGTTCGCTTGGCATTACCATTGTTGATGTCAGAATTCGTAAAACCGATCTTACAGATGCGCTTTCGGAAGATGTTTATAAACAGATGGCAGCCGAACGCGAAGCGGCAGCGGAAAATATTCGTGCGGTCGGACAGCAGGAGCGCGACCGTATTGTTGCCGAAGCCAATCGTGAATATGAAGAAATTGTAGCCGCGGCCAAGCGTGATGCGGAAATTACCCGTGGTGAAGGTCAGGCTGAAAGTATTCGTTTGTTGCTTGATGCGCGAAAAGCTGACCCGTCATTCTATGACTTCTGGTTGGCTATGGAAAACTATAAGAAATTGAAGAATACGCCAATGGTTGTTTCGCCAACGGAAGATTTCTTCTATTATTTCCATAAACCTTTGGCGATTGAAAAGTCTATAGCACCGGCAGGTAAGTGATGGCAGTGTTGTTTACTGCTATTGGACTGGTTCTCTTTATTGAGGGCATCTTTTATGCCGGTTTTCCAACACTTGTGAAAAAATGGCGGCACAAATTCATGTGACGCCAGAACGGTTGTTACGGTTGAGCGGGTTTGGTGCGATGATTGCCGGCCTGATTATTGTGTGGCTTTCACATTAGGTGGTTAGCCTTGGATGAGTAATATTATTTCCGGCAAATGTCGGAGATGTTATTTGATAGAATTCAGCCATTCCCCTTTTGCGGAAAATGCTCTAAAGGGGGTGAGCCTCATTGTTGTTGCTGTTGATGGGATTCTGTTATGTTGTTAAAACACTTTATGCTTGCTGTCGCTATATCTTCGGCCATAGTGTTTCCACAGCTGGATGGCTTGGCTGAAGTTGCACCCGATCAACAAAAGTCACCTGAATCTGTCGCCGATTTGGCCTCTCATCTGCTGAACGCTGTCGTCAACATTTCAACATCACAAACAGTCAAAGGGACAGAGCAGGGTGACAAGACTGTCGCGCCGAAAGTAGAAGAAGGCGCGCCCTTCCAAGAATATTTCAATGATTTTTTTTCATCGACAGATGAAAAGGACGGCAACGGTCAGTCGCGAAAGGTCCAGTCACTTGGATCCGGTTTTGTCATTGATGCGCAAAAAGGTCTTATTGTTACCAATAATCACGTTATTGCCGATGCCGATGATATAGAGGTAAATTTTACTGACGGGTCAAAGCTGAAAGCCAAGCTTTTGGGCAAGGACGCAAAAACCGATCTGGCGCTTTTACAAGTGGATCCGAAGGGCAAAAAACTGACGGCAGTTTCATTTGGTGATTCTGATAAGGCGCGTATCGGCGATTGGGTGATGGCAATCGGCAATCCTTTCGGTCTGGGTGGGACGGTAACGGTCGGCATTATTTCGGCGCGCAACCGCAATATCAGTGCCGGGCCTTACGATAATTTTATCCAGACAGATGCCGCAATCAATCGTGGCAATTCGGGCGGCCCGCTATTCGATATGACCGGTAAGGTTATCGGTATTAACACGGCGATTATTTCACCGTCCGGCGGTTCGATCGGTATCGGATTTGCTATTCCTTCAGATATGGCAACAAATGTTCTCGACCAGTTGAAAGAATTTGGAGAAACGCGCCGTGGCTGGCTAGCTATTAGGATTCAACCGGTTACCCAGGAAGTTGCCGACAGTTTGAAATTGCCTAAGGCGGAAGGTGCTTTGGTTGCCGGAAAAATTGATGATAAAACAGTTGACCATTCACAGTTGAAAGATGGCGACGTTATTATCCGTTTTGGTAACCATGAGATAAAAGACGCGCGTGAACTGCCGCGAATTGTTGCCGAAAGCCCGGTAAACAAGCTTGTCAATGTTGTAATTCTTCGCGATGGAGAAGAAAAAACAGTCAAGGTTAAGCTTGGGCGTCTGAAAGAAAAAGAAATAACGACTGACGATATTACGGAAAATAGTGACGAAGGACAGGAAAAGGCAGAGCATAATGTCATCCATTCAATGGGCATGATGTTGTCGGCAATTTCAGATGACCTGCGCAAACGTTTTCATATCAAGCCAAATGTAGAAGGTGTTGTCATTATCTCGGTTGCGCCGAATAGTGCGGCCGATGAAAAGCGCCTGCGGGCTGGCGAGGTGATTGTGGATATTAATCAACAGATCGTTAAAACGCCCGAAGATGTTGCAAACGAGCTGGATAATCTCAGGGCTAACGGGCGCAAGAACGCACTTCTTATGGTTGCTGGCGAAGACGGTGAATTACGCTTCGTTACCATCCGTTTAGACTAGGCTTATTATAGGAAGTTTGCCTTTGGCAATTGTTATTTGTTGAACTCGGTCTATTCGAGAAAATCCGATTTCCGATAACCTTGCAAATAGAGAAGGGCACTAAGATCACCATAATCAATGCGGATTGACGCAGCTTCTGCGACGACCGGTTTGGCATGGAAAGCCACACCCGAACCTGCTTTGTTGAGCATTGCCAGATCATTGGCGCCATCGCCAACAGCCATTGCATCAGCTGGCGAGATATTCAGCCGGTCACAAAGTTCTTCCAATTTGGCAAGTTTTGCCTGCTTGCCCAGAATTGGTTCTTTAACCAAACCGGACAGATGATTGTTTTCAACAATAAGTTCGTTTGCATTGTACTCATCAAACCCGACGGCCGAGGCAATTTTTGACGTAAAAAGCGTAAAACCACCTGAAACAAGTGCCGTATAGCAACCGTGACCGCGCAGGGTCGAAATTAGCGTTTTAGCACCTTTTGTTAAAGTGATACGATTGGTAATGACCGCGTCGATAATTGATAATGGCAAACCTTTGAGCAACGCGACACGCTGGCGAAGGGCAGGCTCAAAAGCAATTTCGCCATTCATTGCGCGCCGCGTAATATCGGCAATATAATCGCGAAGACCGGCCACATCGGCGAGTTCGTCAATGCATTCCTGACCGATTATTGTAGAATCCATATCGGCAAGCAGCAGTTTCTTGCGCCGTTCGTCCTGATTTTGCACGGCAATATCAACCGGTGTGCTGCCGACCGCCTGCCGCAGTGCCTTTAACGCTTCATAATGATCAAAATGGTTGCTTAAAGGAATATCACATGCAACACCATCACAAAGCCAATAGACAGTGCTTGCATTAACACTGTGACAGGCTTTATCAACGAGTTGGGTCGTCACAGCCGGTTTTTCCGGATTTGCGATTAACGTCGCCACAAGCAATGCACTATGAGACATGGGGAAACTCCGCTCATGAGAAAAAGAACAATTACTTTGATAGCGGGACCTACGGCAAGCGGCAAGTCGGATTTTGCCCTAAAGCTTGCACAAAATGATGGAAGCCTTATTGTTAACGCCGATTCTATGCAGGTTTATAGCGTATTGAGAATAATTACGGCGCGCCCGGGTGAAAAAGATATGGCGGATATTGACCATTATCTTTATGGATATGTTGCGCCGAATGAATATTATTCAACTGGCAGATGGCTTAAAGATGTCGCAAATTTTCTTGACGAAAGTGGCGACACGCCGCTTATTTTTGTCGGCGGTACCGGGCTTTATTTCAAAGCACTAACAGAGGGGCTGGCGCAAATTCCCGATATTCCGCAAGCGGTTAGAGAACATTGGCGCCAGCGGCTAAAGGCCGAAGGTGCCAGCGAGTTACACAAAATACTCGCACAAGTGGATAATTGTCTTGCTGCCCGTGTGAATAGTCGGGATGGCCAAAGGATCATTCGTGGTTTGGAAGTTTATGAGGTAACGGGAAAACCGCTAAGCTATTGGCACAACCGAAAAACAAAACCGCTTCTTGCCGATGAAACGGTCGACAAACTACTGTTGATTCCCGAGCGCGAACTCGTCTACCGACGCATCGAAAAACGGTTCGATCATATGGTTGAAAATGGTGCCCTTGAAGAAGTGAAAAATCTTGTTCAATTGAAGTTAAATCCGCAGATGCCAGCCATGAAAGCAATTGGCGTTCCCGAGCTTATTCGTGTACTCGAAGGAAGCGAGACGCTTGATGCAGCAATTTTTTCCGCAAAAATTGAAACCCGACGTTATGCCAAACGGCAGACAACATGGTTCAGGCATCAATTTGGCTCTGATTGGAAAAGAATTTAATTTTAGTTTCAAACGCTGCCACTACCGTTTAGGCATTCGGCTTTAAAGGCATTCACACATCCCTAAACAATGTCGGCAAAGGTATTAATATCGCAATAATAGCATGGGATAATAAAAACGGCCTATGTTTATAAAGGCCGTTTTCTTCCCCATCAGCGAAAGAGTTGTTTTTATCAGCTACAACCGCTCGTTGCGCCGCATGTGTCACATTTCAGGCATGTGCCATTGCGTACCATTGTGAAGTTTTGGCATTCCGAACACATATCGCCCGTATAACCTTGCATCATTGCTTGTCTTCTGCGTTTGGCGGCGAGTTTTTTTGCATCAGCAATTTCATCGGTTGCTTCTTCATTTTTAGTCTCGGCGTTGAATAAGCTGTTGATCTTGTTTCCTTCCGGTTCGGCATAGTCAGGTTTTAACGCCGTGGCACCATGTGTTTCCAGATTTGTCGAAACTTTTGCCTGAATTGCCGTTACCGGTTTTAATGTGGTGACATTCGATATTGTTGCCGAACCGGATGTTTTTGGCGGCATCCCTTTCTGTTCGGCCGACTGTGCAGTCAATTTCGGCTTATAACCGCGCGTCCAGCCGGTAGAAATAAGGTTCGTCTTGCCTTCTTTGACACCTTTACCCAAAGCGGTATTGGAAAAATCCGACATATCAACATGAGCAAGGTCATAACGACCGAGATAAGAAACTGCCAGCTCACGGAAGACATAGTCGAGAATAGATGTAGCATTTTTGATCGCATCATTACCTTGAACCATGCCGGCCGGCTCAAACTTTGTAAATGTGAAAGCATCGACATACTCGTCAAGCGGTACGCCATATTGCAGCCCGAGAGATATAGCGATAGCAAAATTATTCATCATGGCACGGAAGGCTGCACCTTCTTTATGCATATCAATAAAAATTTCGCCCAATCGCCCATCGCCGAATTCACCGGTACGCAAATAAACTTTATGTCCACCGACAATTGCTTTTTGCGTGTAACCTTGCCGACGATTAGGAAGTTTTTCGCGTTCGTGAACGAATTTTTCAACAACTTTTTCAACAATTTTTTCGGTCACTTTTGCCGCACGGGCCGCAGCTGGCTGTTCGACAATATCGTCAATTGTATCATCGTCATCATCATCGGCAATAAGTGATGCATTTAACGGCTGGGACAGTTTTGATCCGTCTCGATACAAAGCATTCGCTTTAAGTGCGAGTTTCCATGACAACATATAGGCATTGGCACAATCTTCGACTGTCGCATCATTGGGCATGTTGATTGTCTTGGAAATTGCTCCGGAAATAAAAGGCTGAGCGGCAGCCATCATACGAATATGGCTTTCTACCGATAAATACCGTTTACCAATTTTCCCGCACGCATTGGCACAATCAAAAACCGCATAATGCTCCGGTTTGAGGTGAGGCGCACCTTCAAGTGTCATCGCCCCACAAACGTGGAGATTTGCCGCTTCGATATCCTTTTTTGAATATCCAAGAGCCGGTAGCATTTCAAACGAGATGTCATCAAGCTGTTCATCGGTGAAATTCAGAACGTTTTTGCAAAAATCTTCACCCAGTGTCCATTTATTGAATACAAATTTGATATCAAAAGCACTTTCCATAGCACTGTTGAGTGCTTCAATCTTATCATCGCCAAAGCCTTTGGCTTTCAGTGATGTAGGATTAATCGCCGGTGCCTGATTGATATTTCCATGCCCGACAGCATAGGCTTCGATTTCAGCAATTTGACTTTCCGAATAGCCCAAACTACGCAATGCTTCTGGTACCGCACGATTGATGATCTTGAAATAACCGCCGCCGGCAAGTTTTTTGAATTTTACCAAGGCGAAATCCGGTTCGATGCCAGTCGTATCACAGTCCATGACAAGACCGATCGTTCCAGTCGGGGCAACAACTGTTGCCTGTGCATTGCGGTAGCCATAACGCTTGCCAAGTTCCAAAGCTTTATCCCAAGCTTTGCGGGCGCGCTCAATCATTTTCTGATCGGGACAATCTTTTGCAATCAAAGCAACCGGATTGACAGACAGCCCCTCGTAACCGGAAGTTTCACCATATGCTGCGCGACGATGATTGCGAATAACACGCAACATGTTTTCTTTATTGGGTTTATACCCTTTAAATGCACCCAGTTCTTTGGCCATTTCGGCGGAGGTCGCATAAGAAACACCGGTCATGATTGCTGTCAATGCACCGCAAATGGCCCGGCCTTTATCGGAATCATAAGGAATTCCCGATGTCATCAATAAGCCACCGATATTGGCATAGCCAAGCCCAAGTGTGCGATAGTCATATGACCGTTTGGCAATCTCGCGGGAGGGGAATTGCGCCATCATCACGGATATTTCAAGAACGATCGTCCATAAACGCACCGAATGTTCATAAGCATCAAGGTCGAAAGAACCATCTTTGTTACGATAGGTGAGCAGATTAATGGAAGCCAGATTACAGGCTGTATCGTCGAGGAACATATATTCTGAGCAAGGATTGGAAGCACGAATAGGGCCTTCTGCCGGCGAGGTGTGCCAATCATTCATCGTTGTATTGAAATGAAGCCCCGGATCGGCCGATGCCCAGGCCGCATAGGAAATGCGATCCCATAAATCACGAGCACGTAGTGTTTTATGCACCTTGCCATCAGTACGGCGAATGAGATTCCATTCCCCATCATTTTCGACAGCGCGTAAAAACTCATCTTTCAACGACACAGAATTGTTAGAGTTCTGCCCCGAAACAGTAAGATAGGCTTCTGAATCCCAATCGGTATCATAAGTCTCGAATTCCATTTCGCGGAATCCTTGGCGGGCAAATTGGATAACGCGCTGAATATAATTTTCCGGAACCTGATCTTTTTTCGCGGCACGAATTTCGCGTTTTAAAGCAGGATTTTTATTCGGATCAAAGCATTCACCATTGTCGGCTTCACAATTCACACAAGCCTTCATAATAGCAGTGAGATGTTTTTTGACGATTTTTGATCCCGTCACAAGGGCAGCAACTTTTTGCTCTTCATGCACCTTCCAATCAATGTAGGCTTCTATATCGGGGTGGTCGATGTCGACAACAACCATCTTAGCCGCCCGACGGGTCGTACCGCCAGACTTAATCGCACCGGCCGAACGGTCACCAATTTTCAAGAAACTCATAAGACCGGAGGACTTACCACCACCCGATAATTTTTCACCCTGACCGCGTAATTGCGAAAAATTGGAACCGGTACCTGAGCCATATTTAAAAAGACGTGCTTCACGTACCCACAAATCCATAATGCCGCCTTCATTGACCAGATCGTCCGAAACAGACTGGATAAAACAGGCATGCGGCTGTGGATGTTCATAGGACGATTTGGATTTTGTTAATTCGCCGGTTTTCCAGTCAACATAAAAATGTCCCTGACTTGGCCCATCTATGCCATAGGCCCAAAACAATCCCGTATTGAACCATTGTGGACTATTCGGTGCTACCCGCTGTGTGGCAAGCATATAAGCGAGTTCATCGTGAAATGCCTGTGCATCGCTTTCACTATCAAAATATCCGCCTTTCCAGCCCCAATATGTCCATGTACCGGCAAGTCGGTTAAACACTTGTCGCGCATCCATTTCAGACCCAAAGCGACGATCCTCGGCTATTTTTTCCAGCTCTTTTTCATCGGAAACCGATCGCCAAAGCCAGGACGGAACATCATTTTCTTCGACCTTTTTTAACGCTGCCGGAACGCCAGCCTTGCGAAAATATTTTTGTGCCAGAATATCGGCGGCAACCTGACTGAACTGGCTAGGCACGTCAATATTCTCAAGCCTGAAAACAATCGAACCATTGGGATTTCTGATTTCACTTGTAGCCTTATGGAATTCAATTTCCGTGTAAGGCGATTGCCCCTCTTTTGTGAAATGGCGCGCGATTTTCATAGCCTATCCTTAATCTCTATATGTTGTGTTTACCTCTATGGCGGCAGACGCCCTCAGATAAACTGTCATAATTTCTACAACCTTTATGTCAGTTGGAGAAAATTAACCCCTTAAACTTGATCACAAGCACCCGGCAAAAAACGGATCGCTTTTCATGATCCGTTCATTTCGAGTACTCCGTTACCTATCTTTTGCAAAAGATGCAAATACTATATCATGTGCTGCTATACAAACCAAAATACCAAATATAGTGTCAAAATGTCATTTTTCTAAGTTTCACACAACACATAATGCCTTCGTGATGCGCACAAACCACAAAGCTACCGCTTTGCCTGTTAGCAATTGGTGCTTTGACTGCACACTAATTTACGCATGATTACAAAACGAGACGCGACACGCTCGACCAGCGTATCAACTTTCGCACCCTATAAAAGATCAAAAGAACATGGTCGTCAAGGAGTCGTTTATTCAAAAATCAAAACAACTAAATATAGTAGGTCGAATGGTCGAACCACGGTGGAAATCATGTGAATAATGGGGACGAACGAATTCCATGCTTTATTTTTTCAAAAGTGCACGAGTAGTGTCAGAACGCCACGACAATATATTCTAAAAGAGGAAAAACAAAAAACGCTGGAATAATGTTGGGATAGAAAAGTTTCGATATACGAATCATCACCTGAATTCGCTCGTGTTTTGTGGCAGTGGATTTTTTTTGTGGCACACTTTTAAAAAATTTGCTTGGCAGAAGCAGCCATTTTTAAAAAAAACAACCAAACAGTATGTCGATAGCTGGTTTAATTTAACCACAAAAAATTGCTCATCACGGGGGCCAACAATTGAATGGCGAAACGTGTTAGGCTTTTGTAGTGCTATGCAACTTCGTTGTGCTGACATTTTTCAAGCAATCACGATCGTTTCATTGCGTTCTCACAAGATAGATGGCGTTAACCTAGCTTAGCGCGGGCGATATTGTAATAACAAATTTTTCAATTGCGGCTCAATAACACGATTCGCCGCCTCCTGCGGTGTTACCCATTCAAAAATACGCTGGCCACGTTCAGGCCATTTTTTTTCTTGATAGGAATAAAGAACGGCAAATACATCAACGCTGAAATTGCCATTTTCACCTGCCGGTATATCGGCTTTGACATATTCATAAGAGCCGATGGATTTTATTTCGACGATTCCGCGCACGCCAGCTTCTTCATAAGCTTCCTGAAGCGCTGCTTGAGACAGTGTCCGGCCCGGCATCGGCCATCCTTTCGGGATAATCCAGCGTTTTGTGCCGCGACTTGTGATCAGTAAAAATTCGACATTTCCGTTTTTTAAGCGATAAACAAGCGCCCCTACCTGTAATAGGCGGGTGCCGTCAACGACAATCTTTTTGTCTGCGGCAATTCTGCTGCACTGGCTGCTTGTATCGACCATGTCTATCTTTCCTGAGGCTTAAAACATTAAAGCATTTTTATTGCCCAATAACATTATCCATTTTTTTATCTGTCAATTTTTATACCCGATAGGTCTTTTACCCGATAGGTCTTTGACAACTGAATGCCGTTTATGAATTAAAAATTCATTTGGTTGACGGGCATATAGAATTGGCAATGGCGCGAAAGCCATTTCCCGGATGCATGCCTTCACGCATAAAGATATTTCTCAATGGCGCAAAATTGCGCAAACATTCAAGGCCGACACTACGAACAAGTTGCGCTGGCAACATATTAGATAACAAGGCCGTATTAAGCGCATGTACCGCACCGGTGCGAACCCAGATATCAGGTTTTCTGAATTTGTTGTAGCTTTCCATTACAGTGATGCTGCCGACATCATGCGGGTCGTAGTCTATTGCTTTGACCAAATTTGTCGCATCACGAACCCCGAGGTTAAGCCCTTGAGCACCGATTGGCGGAAAGACATGGGCAGCCTCGCCAACCAGAATGGTTCTGTTTGAGGCAAAAGTTTTCGGCACAATTCCCGAAAGTGGCCAAGCTTGCGCCGGCGTTATGACATCGACTTTACCAAGCATTGACTGCATACGATTTTCGATTGCCCGAGAAAGTGCTTCTTTCCCTAATCCCAGAATTTCATTGGCCCGCTGCGGATTAGCGACCCAAACCAGACTAGAATTTTTCCCCGGAAGGGGCACCTGAGTAAAGGGGCCATCTTCTGTATGAAATTCTGTCGAGACATTGTGGTGTGGAAATTGATGGGAAAAGCTTAAAATGACCGCGGTTTGAGGATAATTCCATTGCCGGCAATCAATGCCAGCAGCAATGCGCGCTTTTGAATTGCGTCCGTCCGCAGCAACAATAAGCGCGACCGCCAATTCAGAACTATCTTCCATCGTGATGAGAACGTGGTCGTCAAAATGGCCAACAGATTTTACCGAAATCGGCAGTCGAGTTATAAGCTCGCTTTTGCAAACTGCCTCGTTAATTGCTTTGTTTAGGGCAATATTGGGCATATTGTACCCAAAGGCTATTTCATCAATTTCGGATGAATGGAAATTAACAACGGGACTGCGAATAAGTCTTCTCGTTCCATCGACGATTCGCATTGTCGAAAGGGCGGCTGCCTCGTCTTTGAGATGTTGCCATATATTGAGACTATCGAGAACTTTTATTGCCGGCATCATCAGGGCCGTTGTGCGTAAATCATTAGCGTTTGTGCTCGGGCCGATCAGAACTGATTGATATCCCTTTTGGGCGAGAGCCAAGGCGGCTAACATTCCGGCAGGTCCAGCACCTATAACTGCGATTGTCGTTTTATTATTGTCTGTTGAAGCCGTCATTGCGATGTCTTTCCATTCGATATTTAAATGTACCATCATTTACGCGAGGCAAGATAACACAATTTATGTCTCAATCTATCAATTACAATCAATTGTTTTAATTTTTGTGATCAATGATAGAAAGGCATAAAAATTTTTACCGGGTTGTGATATTCACGTTAAAAAAAAGGGGTTCTGTTGTTTTGAAAAACAAACTTGCCGGAAAAATAAAGATTAGTGCGGAAAAATTGCGTCATAAAAAAGTGACAATGCCGCAAGCGAGAGCATTTTCGGTTCATCTTTTGACGGCATCAGGATCATTTCTGGCTTTTCTTTCATTGGTTGCCGCTTCCGAAAAAGAATGGACGGCAATGTTTGGCTGGCTTGGCTTAGCATTGTTGGTTGATGGTATTGATGGGCCGATAGCGCGCAAACTTCAGGTCAAATATGTTCTGCCTACCTGGTCCGGCGAACTTCTGGATAATATTATTGATTATGTAACTTATGTTCTTATTCCGGCATTCGCACTTTACCAGAGCGGTTTTATGGGCGAGGGACTGTCATTTCTTTCCGGTGCCATCATTGTTGTTTCTTCTGCAATTTATTACGCAGATACCGGGATGAAGACGAAGGAAAACTTCTTTAAAGGGTTTCCGGTTGTCTGGAATATGCTGATTTTTACACTTTTTATCGTTAAACCCGGCGAATGGGTCGCCTTTAGTATTGTCGTCATTTCGGCGATTGTTTCATTTTTGCCCATTTATTTTCTTCATCCCGTCCGTGTTGTGCGCCTGCGCCCGATTAATCTTACAATCTTTCTGATTTGGTGCGCACTTGGAATTATCGGCATATTCTATCGGCTTGACTCGCCGGAATGGGTGAAGGTTGGCATGACAATCACTGGGCTTTATATATATCTTATTGGTGCTGTCATGCAGATGTTTCCGCGCCTTGGCGAACGTTAACTCCTGATATTGTTTTAAAACCTTTAAATTTTGTCAGAGGTTGAACTTTGCAAATGACAAGTTGGATTGCTTTTATAATGAATATTGATTTAAATACCTGTTGCCTTTCAGTGTTCCTAAGGAGTTCGGGCGATGCAACTTGATTTTGGTGGCGGGAAAGAGGTTACTTTCTTGAAAGAAGGTCGTGCGGGAATTGTCCGACTCACACGCCCAGAGGCATTGAATGCTCTTAGTTTCAATATGGTGCGGGCACTCGATAAAGCTTTGCACAGTTGGGAAACCGACGATGATGTGCTGTGCGTAATCATTGAAGGGGAGGGTAGAGCTTTTTGTGCGGGTGGCGACGTTGTTTCTGCCTATGAGGAAGGAAAAGCGGGAAAGCCTGCCTATGACTATTTTTCATCCGAATACAGACTTAACGGTTATATCGGACGTTTCCCCAAACCATATATTGCTATTTTGGATGGCATTTGCATGGGCGGTGGTGCGGGTATTTCTGTCCACGGCTCGCACCGCATTGTTACCGAGGATACTCTTTTTTCAATGCCGGAAGCGGCAATCGGTTTTTTCCCCGATGTTGGTGCAGGAGATTTTCTTTCGCGATTAAATGGCAATTTCGGATTATATCTGGCTCTTACCGGTGCCAGATGCAAGTGGGGCGACTGCTTGCAAACAGGTTTGGCCACTCACGCTGTTGCCAAAAACAGCCTTGAAGATTTGAAAGCCAGCATTATCGAACAGGGTAATCCTCGTCCGGCATTAGAAAAATATGCTATAGAAGTTAATTACGAAACAAGTGCCGAAACCCGCACGCTCATTGCCGAGTGTTTTGGGAACGAAACATTAGACGCGTGTTTGAATGCACTTGGTCAAAAGGCAAACGAGGGTAATTCCTTTGCCAAGGAAATTCTCGATACTCTTTCGTTGCATTCGCCGACAAGCCTGATGGTTATTTGGCGGGCTATGATGCAATGCAAGCCTCTTGGCCTTAGCGATTGTCTGAAATTGGAAAACAGGATTGCCCACCATATGATGGACAATCATGATTTTTATGAAGGCGTTCGGGCTGTTCTCATAGACAAGGATCATACGCCACACTGGCAACCGGATAGTTTGGCAGGTGTGACTGACGAGATTGTTGATTCTTATTTTCAACCTGTCGAAAAAGAACTGGCTGTTTAATGGATAACCAATTACGGCAAGCTGCCAAGCATGATCTTACGATATCTGGTTATACTGTTTTTCTCCGCTGCTTGTCATTGATAGCGCTTTTGTTCGGCATGTTATACTGGATCCGTCTTGTTGGTGTTTTTCCTGGCAATTTATGGCGCGTCGATCGAATGCCATGGCTGTGGCAGGTGTTGACAACGACTTTATCTGTCCTTTTTCCGGTTGCCGCGCTTGGTCTGTGGATGCAGTCACCATGGGGGGTCATTCTTTGGTTTTTTGCCGCGTTGATAGAATCGCTTGCCTTTACTGTCTACAGTGCAAATTTCACATATTTGCCGTCGACAGCTGTTTTTCACCTTATGGTGCTTGCAGTCTTCATTATGTTTCAAGTTCTATTTTTTTTGAAAAAGAAGAAAAAAAACGTTTAGTTACCCACTCTTAACGTTCCATAGGATCAAACCTGTGATGTTAAAGGTTCATTTTTTTGTGTGACATGATAAAGACACAAAAAAGTTAGATTTAACAAAGTAACAATATTTCTTCCGCTAAACGGGTTTTAGCATTAGTGATGGTTGTTCATCGGCTAAGGTATGCTTGGAAATACGAGAATGAAACAAAAGAACACAATATCTGTCAAGAATTGTCTTATTGAACGGCGATTTTTTTTAAAGTCACTGGCGAGTGTTGCAGCCGTGTCATTGGCACCGGTCAGTGCCCGGGCTGAAAACTTATTGTTCGCGCAAACCGGGCGCGGCCGCTGGGATGACCAATTTGATTCTGGAGCATCTGGTGGTGCAAAAGTAGCATCTAACCAGCCAATTTTAAGCTTCGCAACAGTTGAAGATACGGAAAAAGCTGTTGCACAATATGAAGATATTGTTGCCCGCGGTGGTTGGCCGAGAGTGCCTACAGAGCAGGGTAAGTTGCAAATTGGCATGACACATCCGGCGGTGGTGGCTTTACGGGAGAGGTTGGCAGCATCGGGCGATCTTCCAGCAAGTATTGCAGTGTCGCAATCATTTGATACATATGTTGACGCAGCCGTCAAAAGGTTTCAGTTGCGCCATGGTTTGCCAGCAGATGGTGTTACCGGCGACGCAACCTATAAATCATTGAATGTCGATGCACAAACGCGCCTTAACCAGTTGCGTATTAATGTCGAGCGGCTGAAACCGAAGGCGGAAATGACGTCGAAAGAGCAGCGCTTCGTAATGGTCAATATTCCAGCTGCACAGATTGAAGCTGTCGAAAATGGGGTAGTGGTGCAGCGGCATACCGCGGTTGTCGGTAAAATTGATCGACAAACGCCGCTTCTTGATTCAAAAATCAGCCAGATTATTCTTAATCCGTTCTGGACTGTGCCGAAATCGATTATCCGCAAAGATATCATACCATTGATGCAGAAGAATCCTTCCTATCTTTCTGACAACAATATCCATATCTTCAATAATCGGGGGGAAGAAGTACCACCCGAAAGCATTGATTGGCATAGCGATGAAGCTGTAAGCATGATGTTCCGGCAGGATCCGGGCAAGATCAATGCCATGTCATCGACAAAAATAAATTTTGCCAATCCTTATTCCGTTTATATGCATGATACGCCCATACAGACACTGTTCAATAGTTTGATGCGCTTTGATTCGTCGGGTTGTATCCGTATCCAGAACATTCGGGATCTTAATGTATGGATTTTGAAAAACACCCCCGGCTGGGATCGTCAACGCATGGAAGCGGTTATAGCTTCGCGACAGAATACACCAATCAATATTCCCGATCCGATTCCGCTGCATTTTGTTTATATTTCGGCCTGGTCAACGGGTGAAGACGTCGTCCAGTTTCGGGATGATATTTATCATATGGACGGGTCGGCGCAATTGGCACTTGATACTGCAGGCTGACAGATTTTAAAAAAATTGGTTTAAAACCGTCGATATGGCGGTTTTATTTTTGTTATTTTTAAGGGGATAGTTACTCCTTTGTTCTATCTGGAAGAAAGTGCCTTTCGTACCAGTTGAACAGGAATGACAAAACAAAACGAAATCAAGCCGTTTCTAAAACGTTTTTTGCCGCAAAATGCTATGCTGGTTTTGCTGGCGACGGCTTTTTGTTTTCTAGTCGGCTTGTTTATTTGTATATCTGAACCGCCGGTTTACGTTGCAAAAGTAGCGGTATCTGTAAAAAATTCTGATGGCAGTGCCTTGACCGCTGACGAGCGGAACAGGGTTGTTTTGCTATTGCTGTCGCCGACAGTCTATCGCGCAACAGTTGCATCTTTGGATAAACAAACCGTTCCCTTCACGTTTCAAGACTTTTACCGTGCTTTTGTTGTTAACGACAACAACGGTGTCATTCTGTTGAGTTTTACAAATAACAACGCGACCAATGCTGGACGGGTGTTGGAAAACGCGCTTGAAGTTTTTTACAAACAATTAGCAAGCTCCCATACGGCTGAACGGCAGAAAATAATTGCGGATAGTCGCGATCAACGCAACCAGATGCTAAGCACAGCGCTGAACGACTTTGGCCGATTTTTGCGCGAGACAGTTCATGAACCGGACCAAAATGGTTTATATGCCGCACTAATTGCGGCTATAGGTAATCGTGTTGCTTATGATGCGACACTTTCAGTATTGAAAAATACTGAAGACACTTCACAGTCACCCTTAAATCTCGAATTTATTGCCAATGATCCAGCGGTTTTGACGGCTTCAACGCGGCTAGATAAATTGACAGCCGAAATTGCCCATGTGCAGACACAACTAGGCCAAGACCACCGGCAAATCGCCGCAATGGTAGCTGAACAAAACACCCTTGCTTCTGAGCTAGACAACAAGGTGGCCTTGGCTATTGAGCGACTTTATACAGAAGCGGAAATTGCCCGTAAAACCGAAATTGGTCTGCGTGAAGAATGGAAAGAGACAGACATTACGCGGCAGAAGAATTTTGATCAGGAGCTAAATCGGCTCGAGCAGAAAATACAAACGATTTGGCACAAATATGATCAGGATGTCGAAAAGGCAATGTACTTGAAAGGTGACGGGCTTTTGACAGCTAATGGCGCGATAACAGTTTCAAAACAAACAATTTTTTCACGGTTCGGATCAAAATTGCTGTTATTTACTCTGTTAGCATTGCTTTTCTTTACCGCTATTGTGCTATTGGGTGAAAAAATATTATCTCGCCGCAAAAAAAATTGTGCGGCATCCATGATTGCCAAGAAAGTCGTGCAGCCGGATGGTAAACCAAGTGAACAGCCAACTGCGCAACCAGCAAAGACAAGGCTGGGCTTTGAACAAGTGCTGACATCACTCGACGGGACAAACGCGCAGATTGTTGCTGTTGTCGGAGAAAAAGCCGGACAGGTTTCGGCGCGGTTGGCGATGGACTTGCAGAGTAAAAATAAGACTGTTCTTCTTGTCGACATTTCAACAAACGAAATTGGTAATCTGATTGGCCCCCATCGTGGTTTCACCGATATATTGACTGGCGATGCTAAAATTGCGGAAGTGATCTATAGTGATTACGATAGCGGTGTCGATATTTTGCCACAAGGGATGGCAAGTGTTGTTCGCGCGCATGATTTTGTCACCGATATTCCCGAAATTATCGATTTGTTGAAACATAAATATTCTGTGATTCTGCTTGCTATGGCGGCACCGCCGCCATTTGGCATTGAAGAGATCATTGATGAAAGTGATTGTGTGGTCATTTCGGCGGGCAGTACAGTTGACGAAGAAAACTGGCGAGAATTATGTGCAAAGTATTCGCAAACAGCAGTATTTTCTCTTGTTGAAAATTGAAAAATAGCTACAAACGCGACGGCTTGTCGCGGCCTGCGCCCTTGTTTTCTCAACAACATTGCTGCACCAATAGAAAACGAACAGGACAATTCCGACATATCTGACACGATATGCGCCGACTTGTATGATAGACTGAAGGTTTCATGATATGACAACGACTGCAATTGATCGAACCGCGCTTAATTTGAAACAAGTGCGTAATCGGAAAGTGATTCAAATTTGGCTTTATGTCGTTTTAATCCTGTGTCTGGCGATTGTTATCGTCGGTGGCGCGACCCGTTTGACGGGTTCGGGTCTGTCAATCACTGAATGGAAACCTGTCCATGGAATTATTCCGCCTATCGGGGAAGCCGAGTGGCAGGACGAGTTTGAAAAATACCAGCAGATTGCCCAGTATAAGGTGGTCAATCAAGGTATGACACTCTCGCAATTCAAAGGAATTTTCTGGTGGGAATGGGCGCATCGTATTTTGGCTCGCCTGGTTGGTGTGGTCGCCTTATTCGGCTTGCTCTGGTTTTGGGCGACCAAGAAAATTGAAAAGACGATTTTGCCGCAATTGATCGCCGTACCGGTTATTATAGGTATTCAGGGAGCAATTGGCTGGTGGATGGTTGCATCGGGACTAGGTGCCAGTGATTTGACGAGTGTCAGTCAATATCGTTTGGCCATTCATCTTGTTACCGCCTGCATTGTCGTTATTTTTGTTACATATGTTTCGGCCGGGCTCGGCGATTATTCAGACAAACCGGCCAACCGTAGTATCCAGAAATTTGCCGGCTGGCTTGTATTTCTGGTGCTCGTGCAGATTTATTTTGGTGCACTGGTTGCCGGGCTTCATGCCGGTAAAGTTTATAATACGTGGCCATTTATGGATGGTCAGTTGGTGCCGGACGGGCTTCTGGTTGATAATCCGGTATGGCGAAACTTTTTTGAAAACAGATTGATGGTTCAATTTGTGCACCGTTGTTTTGCTTATTTGCTCGTTGCAGCGGCTTTGTTACACGCTTTCAATGTTGAAAAGCTGGCATCCGGTACAACCCATGCCAGACGGGCAATGTTGTTGCTTATCGCAATTGTCGTTCAAGCAATTTTTGGTGTCATTACGCTCTTGCTCGAAGCGCCAATAAGCTGGGGTCTCATTCACCAGGGAGTTGCTTTATTGGTACTTGTTTTTGCCGTCGCCCATTGGCGGGCAACCAAAGGTGCCTATCCTATTACAACGGCCTGATCCTTTTGCTGCAGAGAATTTGCACCAAAGTCTGCTGGCAGAAACAGCAATAATATCGACAACGGCGTGTGTTGCCGTTGTCTGATTGCGGCCACTGCCTGACAGTCGGTAAATGAAGATTTGTTTATCGAACGCTATATTTGCCGAATTCTATATAACTAAAATTCATTTATATTTGTGTTTTGCCAATCATCAGATCAAGATTTTGAACGGCAGCACCGGATGCCCCTTTGCCCAGATTGTCAAGGACTGCACAAAGATTATAAACTCCGCTTGCATCATCACCAAATACAAAAAGTTTCAATTTGTCGGTATTGGCCAATAATTCGGCATCAAGACGTTGCAACCTGTCGTTTTCAGCCTCACTTGCAACAGTGACAATGTCCTGCCCATTGTAATGGGCAGCAAAAATTTCGCGTAGGCCAGCCGCCGTGACAGTTTTCTTCAACAGACAATTATGAAGGGGTAAATTGACAATCATTCCCTGAGCAAAGCGGCCGACACTGGGAACGAAAACGGGCGTTCGCGCCAATTTGCCATGGACACGGATTTCAGGAATATGCTTGTGTTTAAGATTAAGGCCATAGATAAAATAACTTGCATCTATTCTGTCAGGAACGGAAGGGCTTTCCATTTGTGCAATCATTTTTTTCCCGCCGCCTGTATATCCGGATACAGCATTGATTGATACCGGATAGTTTTCGTCGATAATAAATGCTTCGCGTAAAGGACGTATGAGGCTTAAAGCCCCCGTTGGATAGCAGCCCGGATTGGCAACAAAACGCGCCGATTTTATGCGACCGTTTTGGCCATGGGTAAGTTCGGCAAAACCGTAGACCCAATCCGGTGATACACGATGTGCGGTCGAACTATCGATAATACGTAATTTATGGTTGTCTGAGAGGCTTTTGACTGTGTCGATTGCGGCATCGTCGGGAAGACATAAAATAGCAATATCTGCAGCATTCAAAAGCTCAAGTCGTGATGAACTATTATGTCTTTCATCATGCGGAATGGAGAGAATTTCAAGGTCATTACGGTTTGCTAGTCTTTTTCGTATTTGCAGACCAGTGGTACCATGTTCGCCGTCAATAAATACTTTTGTTGGCATAATTAAAAGCCCGTGGTTAAAACGCGATAGCGCGTAAGATTGGTTTTCTAACAACTAATCGGAATTGGTTTGTAAATACAACAATAATTATCTTGACAAAGCCATGGTAAGATAAATTTTTGCGAAAACAGCGGCAGCTAAAAACCATCGATTTTGATGTGTCAATCATGTGATATATAAAGAAGTTAAATAGGTGGCAGTCAAAGTTTCACAATCAGTGTCGAAAAAATTTCACAGTCATTGTAAAAGTTTTCATTGTTTGCGGTATAATCGGAAGCTTTTTTGAAGAATTTTATGGATTATGAGCTATTTGTCTACAAACTGTTTTAACATATGGCAATGCTGTGTTAATTGTCGTGCGGCTTTTTTCTGTGATAGGGACATATCTCCATGAGCGACCAAACAAACGTGGCGCAAAAGCGCTTTTTTAATGATGATCTTAAAACTGCGGATTCTGAAATTTATGAGGCCATCCGCAACGAACTTTCGCGGCAGCGTAACGAAATTGAACTGATTGCATCGGAAAATATCGTTTCACGTGCTGTACTTGAAGCACAAGGTTCTATTTTAACTAACAAATATGCTGAAGGTTACCCGGGTAAGCGCTATTATGGTGGCTGTCAGTATGTCGATGTTGTTGAAAATCTCGCCATAGAGCGGGCAAAAAAATTGTTTGGTGCAAAATTTGCAAATGTTCAGCCCAATTCCGGCAGCCAAATGAATCAGGCTGTGTTTTTTGCACTTCTCCGCCCCGGCGACACTTTTATGGGGCTTGATCTCAATTCCGGTGGCCATTTGACCCATGGTGCAGCCGTCAATATGTCGGGTAAATGGTTTAATGTAGTTTCATATGGCGTAAGAAGAGATGACCAGAAAATAGACATGGAGGAGGTTGCCCGTCTCACCCATGCCAATAAACCGAAACTCATTATTGCTGGCGGCACCGCTTATTCGCGCTTTTGGGACTGGAAGCGTTTTCGTGAAATTGCCGATGAGGTTGGGGCCTATCTGATGGTCGATATGGCTCATATTGCCGGTCTTGTTGCCGGTGGTGTTCATCCATCGCCGGTTCCTTATGCCCATGTTGTGACATCAACAACGCATAAATCACTTCGTGGCCCACGCGGCGGTTTAATTTTGACAAACGACGAAGACATAGCCAAAAAAATCAATTCGGCAGTGTTTCCGGGTCTTCAGGGTGGGCCTCTTATGCATGTTGTTGCCGCCAAAGCGGTTGCTTTTGGCGAAGCATTGCAGCCATCATTCAAAACTTATGCGGCAAATATTGTAGCCAATGCAAAGGCTTTGTCAGCCACGTTGATAAAAAATGGCCTTGATATTGTATCGGGTGGCACTGATAATCATCTTATGCTGGTAGATTTGCGCCCCAAAAATTCTACAGGTAAACGCGCTGAAAGTGCGTTAAGCAGGGCACATATTACCTGCAACAAAAACGGTATTCCATTCGATCCTGAAAAACCGTTTGTAACGTCAGGTGTGCGGCTTGGCACACCGGCAGGAACAACCCGCGGTTTTGGTGAAGCCGAATTTAGCGAAATTGGCGAGTTGATTTCCGAGGTGCTTGATGGTTTGAAAGCCGCAAATTCTGATGAAGGAAATGCAACAGTGGAAGCTCATGTAAGAGACAAGGTTCAAGCTTTGACAGAACGCTTTCCTCTTTATTCTTATCTGGGTTGATAATTTTAGCGGAGTGAAAAATGCGGTGCCCTTACTGCCAATCAGAAGATACCCAGGTAAAGGATTCCCGTCCAGCCGAAGATGGTTCGGTCATTCGCCGTCGCCGCATTTGTCCGGTATGTGGCGGCCGCTTCACGACATTTGAGCGGGTTCAACTGCGCGAATTGATGGTAGTAAAAAAAAGTGGGCGCCGCGTTCCATTTGATCGCGACAAACTTATGCGATCGGTTGAAGTTGCTTTGCGTAAGCGCAATATTGATCCCGAGCGTGTCGAACGGGCGATTTCAGGTATCGTTCGACAACTCGAGAGTTCTGGCGAGCCCGAAATACCATCGGAAGAAATAGGCCACCTTGTGATGGAAGCTTTGAAAGGCATTGATGACATTGCCTATATTCGCTTTGCCTCGGTCTATCGCAATTTTCGCAACGCTAGCGATTTTCATGACGTGATTGATGAATTGTCGGATAGAAAAATAGAAAAAGATTCGCCAAACAATGGTTGACGCAAAGCAGGATCAGCGGTTTATGGCTGCAGCTATTCGGCTAGCCAAACGACATCTTGGTCAAACGGCGGATAATCCGTCTGTCGGAGCACTGATTGTTGGAACTGATGGCGTAACTATTGCCGGTTATGGTGTAACAGCGTTCGGCGGTCGCCCACATGCAGAAACGCAAGCTCTGGCAATGGCCGGAGCGCATGCCAAGGGCGCGACTGCTTATGTTACGCTGGAGCCATGTTCCCATTATGGAAAGACACCGCCTTGTGCCAGTGCATTGATAAATGCCGGTATAAAACGTGTTGTCATTGCCTGCCTTGACCCCGATCCAAGAGTTTGTGGGCGAGGGGTCGAAATGCTGCGCCAGGCGGATATTCGTGTTGACGTGGGGGTATTGGCAGACGCGGCCTATGAAGGTTTGAGTGCCTATTTAACGTCGAAATCTTTGTCGCGCGCGCAATTGACATTAAAAATGGCTGTTTCGGCCGATAACGGAATCGGAATGAAGGGGCAGGGGAATGTTCCAGTCAGCAACGATATATCGCACGCTATAAGCCATATTTTACGCGCCGAGCATGATGCAATCATGGTGGGAAACAGGACGGTTATTGCTGATAACCCGGATTTGACGTGCCGGCTTGCCGGACTTCAAAATCGCTCTCCTGTTCGGGTTGTCATCGACCAGAAACTTTCGATACCGCCAGACTGTCAACTGGTGAAAACGGCAAGGACGGTTCCAACATGGGTTTTTGCCGATAACAATGCGCAAAAATCGAAACAGCAGGAAATGGAACAAAACGGTGTGCGCATTATTCGAATCAATAGCTTTCATGATATTTTGCGGCCGAACGATATTCTGGAAAGTCTGTTTCAAAATGGTATATCGAGTGTATTGCTTGAGGGTGGCACTAAGACGGGACAATCATTTTTTGCCGATCGGGCAGTTGACAAAGTGATATTGTTTCGTTCACCAATTTGTTTGGGAAACGGTAGAGTGCTCGCGCCTGACTTTAAAAAATATTTGGCCGACTTTAGCCGGATAAACAAAGCAGAATTTGCTGATGACGACTATAGCGAGTGGAGATATCACCGATAATGTTTACCGGAATTGTAACTGATATTGGTGAGGTTGAACAAATCGAACCGTTAAATGAAGGATGTAAAATCAGGATATTGACGCATTATGACACCGATTCATTTGATGTTGGTGCATCGATTGCCTGTTCTGGCGTTTGTCTGACGGTTGTGGAGAAATCTTGCGGCAGCGATAGCCGGTCGTGGTTTGTCGTTGAAGCATGGGAAGAAGCTTTAAGACTAACCACTATAAGCGAATGGACAATCGGAACCCATATCAATCTTGAAAGGTCGCTGAAGCTTGGCGATGAAATGGGCGGACATCTCGTTTCCGGACATGTCGATGGACTAGCCGAAATAGTCGCGGTCGATGACGAGGGTGAAGCGAAAAGATTCACCCTGAAAGTGCCGGAAGAACTCGCACCTTTTATTGCTCGTAAAGGTTCGGTTGCCTTGAACGGAACATCGCTTACAGTCAATTCGGTTAATAATAATATTTTCGATGTTTTGATTATTCGTCATACTCTTCACGTAACAACATGGGGCGAGGCGGCAAAGGGTGATCGCGTTAATATTGAAATCGACCAATTAGCAAGATATGCCGCACGTCTTGGCGAATTTGGATTGTAACCATTTTGCAAAAATTTTTAATTTGTTCTGTTGGTGCGAAAGCTTTATTTTGAGAGGCGTGCTAATATTTTGTTAGCAAGGTTAGCGAGAATGTGAGCAAGGATGATGGTTTCTTAGCCCTTGTTTTTGTTCGTTTGAAACCAATTTTTGAAAAGCTGCTTTCGTATTTGATAAAACTGTTTTAAATGGAAAGATATTGGCTCGACCGCGTTGTGATGATTGCCATCATGGTGCATTCAGCACAAAGTCTGTCGTTGAGTTTTAGGATTAGATTATGACAAAGAAAAACGCTAAAACACCGCATGTTCTTATTGTAGAAGCCCGTTTTTACGAAGATATTTCCGATGCATTGCTGAAGGGAGCAACTGAGGTGCTCAAGGAAGCGGGAGCCTGCTTTGATATTATCACCGTACCGGGTGCACTGGAGATTCCTGCCGCAATAGCTTTTGCCGAAAAAAATGAAAAAAAATATGACGGTTACGTTGCTTTGGGGTGTGTGATCAGGGGAGAAACATACCATTTTGAAATAGTCTCTAACGAATCGTGTCATGGACTTGAAGAACTAAGTGTTCGCAAAAAATTAGCGATTGGGAATGGCATTTTGACTGTTGAAAATGAAAAACAGGCATGGGAACGGGCGGATTCCGATAAAAAGAACAAGGGTGGTTTTGCGGCCCACGCGGCATTGCGTATGATAGAATTGAAAAAGAAATTCGGAGTAAATCATTGAATACTATTTCGGCCAATTACCATGGTGGAACGCGTCGGGCAAATAAACGTGGTGCCGCTCGTCTGGCTGCGGTTCAGGCTCTTTACCAGATGGACGTTGCCGGAACTGGTATTTTGGAAATAACATCAGAATATGAAACCTATCGTTTGGGCCAGGAGGTAGATGGCGAACAATATCTTGATGCCGACCCCCAGTGGTTCCGTGCAATCATTTCCGGTGTAGTCGGCGAGCAGCGCCAGCTCGATCCGCTGGTTCGCCAACGCTTGCCGGATGATTGGCCGTTGTCGAGGATTGATTCGACATTGCGGGCAATATTGCGCGCCGGTGCATGGGAAATAAAAAATCGTAGAGACGTTCCGATAGCAGTTGTCATCAGTGAATATGTCGATATTGCCAAGGCGTTTTTTGATGGCGATGAGCCGCGTTTGGTAAATGCTGTTCTTGATCGAATGGCTAAGGACTTGCGTGCCGATTAGTGCGTTGGTTTGCTATGACAGTTGCCAATCAGGAGAAGAAAAAAGCTCTATCAACCGGATAGAGCTTTTATTTTGGTTACACCAGATATCAAGATAGATAATGAAGCCGCATCGCTTACAACCCGTAAATCAACGGGTGGTTATATGCCATTAGACACAATCAGCGGCTTGTTGTCGGAAGTTGAGGAACACCTTTTGAGCCCTTGATTAACTGCGAAAGGAACGATTGGTCATGACCGCCCGTTGGTGTCGTATTGGAAATGCTGTCAAAAACCTTACCATCTTGCAGGCCATAATTGGCAATTCGCTCGACCTGGCCATTTTTATTGAAATAAATAGCCAAAATTTTGCGATCGACGATTTTCGGTTTCATAAACTGCGCCCCGCGATAACGTGTCTGGGAAATGTAATAAAAAACTTCGTTATCGTACATGGCTGTCATTGAAGGCGAGCCAAGTGCAAGCAACACCTGATCGCGGCTGGAACCGACAGGCACAGAATCAAGAGCCGACTGGTCCAATACATAGCCTTCATTATAGGTTTGACTTGTTTTGAGCAAATCCTGTGATTTGCAACCGCTTAACGTAAGTGCCGTAGCGGTGAGTAAACCGATAATTAACCCATGCTTAATGCGGGTTGTAATGCGGATCGTGTGAAACAATGACATCTCCATCTAACGCATGGCGAAAAATAACATATTTTGCACCCCTTTTTGCCTAAACCACCTTTACGCGGTTTGCAATAGATTGCATCATAGAACGCTTGCGATTATTAACAACCAAGAGGTAAAATTAGCAAATGCACGACAAAGTGCAGCGTATTTTATTACAGGTTTGACAAAGAAATAGCCAAAACATCGATAATAAGGGCATATTATGCACAATAATGATCATATGCACGATGATAACCATGACATCATGACGTTTGCTATCCGCTATCCAGTCAATATACACTCCCTGCCGCCAAAAGGGGTGCGGATAAAAATCGATGCGGATGAAAAAGAACGACAAAAGCTTAAACAAAATCATGACCTCATTGATGTCGGCTCTTTTCGCGCCGATCTGCATATATCACCTTGGAAAAAACGCGGTGTACGGGTGAAGGGGAAATTCCAGGCCGAGATTGTTCAGGCCTGTGTCGTGACACTTGAACCACTTCACCAACACATTGAAGAAGAGGTTGAATCTGTGTTCATTCCCGAAGATTCCAAGCTTGCCAAATATAATGAAGGCGAAGAGACGGGCGAAGTTTTTATTGACGCTGAAGGCCCGGATACGCCGGAAGTCTTTCATGGTGACACAATTGATGTCGGCGCGTTGTTGGAAGAGTTCTTCGAGCTATCGATCAATCCCTATCCGCGTAAAGCAGGGGTCGATGGCAATTATATTGAAGATATTGAAAAAGAAGAAAAACAACTTTCGCCATTTGCTGTTTTGAAGGGATTTAAGTCGTAAAGGCCGACGAAAACGAAATTTAAATGTTGAATGATAGCTCAAAACCGTTATTTTCAACATAAGGTTACAGGCTGGGTCGTTTGACAGCTATTGCGTTAAATATAAATTTGAAACCAATAGGACAATTAAGAGTGATAAGAATTTCTGTGGATGCAATGGGTGGAGATTTTGGCCCAGAGATCACTATTGCAGGGGCAGCGATTGCGCAGAAACGTTTTCCCGAAATACGTTTTATCTTTTATGGTGTTGCAGATGCGGTTGAACCGGTATTGAAACGCTATGGTGAACTTGCATCTTGCTCAACCTTTATTGCCAGTGAAACATTTACACGCATGGATGAAAAACCAAGTCAGGCATTGCGCAATGGCCGTGGCAAATCATCCATGTGGAAGGCCATAGAAGCCGTTAAAAATGACGAAGCCGATGCCTGTGTGTCAGCCGGTAACACCGGTGCTTTAATGGCAATGTCCTATTTTTGTCTGAGAATGATGGAAGAAGCAGACCGCCCCGGTATAGCCGGTGTCTGGCCAACATTGCGCGGTGAAAGTATTGTTCTTGATATAGGGGCAACGATCGGTGCTTCATCCGATCAGCTTGTCGATCTTGCAGTTATGGGAGCCGGCATGTTTAGAGCACTTTATAATGTAAAGCGCCCCACCGTCGGACTTCTCAATATCGGTGTTGAAGAAGTCAAGGGACTTGATGAAATAAAACAAGCTGGCATGATGCTACGCGAAATCGGCCTTGAAGGACTGGAATATAAGGGATTTGTCGAGGGAAACGACATAGGTAAAGGCACCGTCGATGTTGTGGTGACCGAAGGCTTTTCAGGAAATATTGCCCTAAAAGCAGCGGAAGGGACAGCTCGTCAAATGGCAAAAATTTTGCGCGAAGCAATGGCTAGCTCGTGGTTGACAAAAATTGGCTATCTTTTTTCTATTGGTGCTTTTCGCCAACTGAAACAAAAAATGGATCCGGGGCGTGTTAATGGTGGCGTGTTGTTGGGGCTTAACGGAGTTGTTATCAAAAGTCATGGGGGAACGGATGCAGATGGGTTTGCTTCTGCGTTACGGGTAGGCTATGAAATGGTCAATAACAAACTTCTTGAGAAAATAGCTGCGGATTTAAGGCATTTTCACGATAAAAAACCGGAACTTCTCAATCACAGCGACCATGCAGCGCGTGAAACTGAGCAGATATAATTGCGTTAATAAACCGAATTTTGATTCGCTGGTTAAGGATAGAACTGAATGATTCGATCTGCCATATGTGGCATAGGAAGTGCGCTGCCCAAAAGGAAAATGCTGAACAGCGAGCTTGAGGGAATTGTTGAAACGTCTGACGCATGGATTGTTCAACGGACAGGAATCCGTCAACGCTACATTGCCGATAAAGATGAAACTACCGTCTCTTTGGGGACTGCGGCTGCAAAAGCCGCACTTGAAAATGCCGGCCTTACTATTGCCGATATTGACTGCATTATCTTGGCAACGGCCACTCCTAATCATACTTTTCCCGCTTCGGCCGTAGAAATACAGAACGCGCTAGGAATGACACATGGTTTTGCCTTCGATGTTCAGGCTGTCTGTTCCGGTTTTATTTTTGCGCTGACAACCGCTGATCTTTATTTGAAAGGTAAAATGGCAAAACGCGCACTTGTCATCGGTGCCGAAACATTTTCACGTATCCTCGATTGGAATGATCGTTCAACTTGTGTCCTTTTTGGCGATGGTGCCGGCGCGGTGATTGTCGAGGCACAAGAGGGGCAAAACGGCGACAATAGCGATCGCGGCATTCTGGTTTGCAAGCAACGTTCAGATGGCGCATTCGTCGATAAACTTTATGTTGATGGCGGTCCATCGACCACACAGACAACCGGACATTTGCGTATGGAAGGTCGGGAAGTTTTTAAACACGCTGTTGGCATGATAACAGATGTTGTTGACGACTGTTTTTCGGCGACCGGAATTTCTTCGGAGGAATTGAACTGGTTTGTGCCCCATCAGGCGAATAAACGTATTATCGATGCATCGGCAAAAAAGTTGGGTATTGCCGAAGAAAAGGTTGTTATTACCGTCGATCAACATGGAAACACGTCAGCGGCGTCTGTTCCGCTCGCTCTTGCGGTCGCCGTTAATGATGGCAGGATCAGGAAAGGCGACCTGGTTATGCTTGAGGCGATGGGGGGTGGTTTTACATGGGGAGCAATTCTTATCCGCTGGTAATAGCAAGATGGCTTGACCGTTGATAAATATACCGTATAATTTTTGACTTCAATTCTAAGAAGGCGGTTATTATGGCAGGTAACACAGTTACGCGTGCAGATTTGGCAGATGCGGTTTGCAAGAAGGTTGGTCTGTCACGTACAGAGTCAGCTTCGTTGGTCGAGATGATCCTTGATGAAGTCTGTGATGCTATTGTCAAAGGTGAAACAGTTAAATTATCATCGTTTGCCACTTTTCATGTGCGCAACAAGACAGAGCGCGTCGGGCGCAATCCGAAAACAGGAGAAGAAGTACCAATTTCACCACGCCGGGTGATGACGTTCAGAGCTTCTAATGTTTTAAAGAAAAAGATTTTGGACGGCCATAGATCGAAAAAATCCTAGAGTCTCGTGCCAACCATTGCCGATGTGCAATAAAAACATTTTTCAAGCTTTTCAGTGTCTTCAGGGAAGATGCGGAGGTGTAGCCTCATGTTGACGGACGACATATAGAAAGTTAAAACTTGTCATGAGGTTAGCAGTAATTTTTTAGATTCAACATAAGGTTGGAATATGGATAAAAATAAGGTTGGAATATGGATAAAAGTCCGGATGCTTTTCGTACAATTAGCGAAGTCGCAGAAGCGTTGGATCTTCCGCAGCATGTGCTAAGGTTTTGGGAAACACGTTTTACACAAATAAAGCCGCTAAAACGTGGTGGTGGTCGCCGTTTTTATCGACCGACAGATATAGATTTACTCAAAGGGATTCGCCAACTTCTTTATGAACAGGGCTATACAATCAAAGGTGCCCAACGACTTTTGAAAGAAAACGGCAATGCATTTGTAATTGCACTCGGAAATGGCGATGTTACAGCTATTGAAGCCATCACACAAAAGAAGCTTGCCGAAGAGCAGGCCGAAAACACTCCGCTTCCGGCAAAACCACAGCAACCAAGAGGATTATTCGGTTTTATGAAATCCGATTCAGATGCGGAAATTGGCGGCAGCAATATCGGTAGCGGTAAGGATAGTAAAACGCTTTTGCAAGAGGCGCTTTTTGAACTGATAGAGTGTAAGCGCGTGCTTGATCGAGCAAGGTAGGCATTCGATGGGCAACAGGAGGCTTTGAATGGCAATGCTTGTTTATGTTTCAAAATAGACAGGCAAGAGTAGACTGTGCCGGATAGTTTTGTTTTATCTTTTGACATGTTTGACATGGCAATAAAATCAATTTTCGATAAAAACCGCTTTTAGTAATCAACCCTTTCGCAAGTTTGCCTGTGTTTGATGCTTTTTTGGGAACGGGCAAAGTTATAAATTCACTTTCTGTTTTATAGAGTTTTGTTTTTATAAAAACACCCGCCCGGACAATTAAAATAGCTAAAGGAAACACCGGCATAGATAAAAATGGGGCAAAGTCCCTTCAGTCGATAATTTTGATTCAGTGCAGCTTTGTTGTCGCCATGACCGACTGAGTCAAGAGTTTTTGCTTCTCCAGCGCTAGGAGTTGATTCTTATATAGTGCCTCTATCGCCAAAAATTGACACGGGATTTCACATTAATGTTCATGTTTTAGAAAATTTATCAACTCCGTCTTGAAGAGACTTGCTGTTTTGATTGAGAAAAATAGCGGAACAATTTTAGGCAAAAAGCAATAGGGAAGCTTTTAATAGATGGTGGGCGTGACAGGGATTGAACCTGTGACCCCTACAATGTCAATGTAGTGCTCTCCCGCTGAGCTACACGCCCATCTTATGAAGGTGCATACACCACATCACTTTCATAAGGTCAATGATTTTTTATAAAAATAGTTTAAAAAATTACAATTGTGGATTTCTTAAACGCTTTTGCCAGTCAGGCAGCAATCAACATCTTTTCGACTTCAGAGACAAGTTCGCGTAAATGAAACGGTTTTGACAGGACCTTTGCGTTACGCGGGGTGTTGCTATCCGAATTAAGTGCAACCGCTGCAAATCCGGTTATAAACATAACCCGCAAATCGGGATCTATTTCGGTTGCACGCCGGGCAAGTTCAATGCCGTCCATTTCCGGCATGACAATATCTGTTAAAAGAAGCGAAAATGGCTCTTCCTGAAGCCGTTCATAGGCACTAGCACCATTATCAAAATCTGTAACCTCGTATCCCGCCCTTTCGAGGGCTTTTGCTAAAAAGCGACGCATGTCATTATCGTCTTCGGCAAGCAAAATTCGTTTCATCTTCGTGTCCAGCTGTTATTTGTTCATAATGGAACCTTCGTTCTGTCATACAATAAATTGAGTTGGTAAAAAAAGCGATAAAGGAACCAAACTGGATTTTGTTCATTGAAATGGTTAACTGACGGTTGCGAAGGATGCAACGGTGGGAGTACTATTCACATGCGAAATGGTACAGATTTTAAGGATATGAAATGAACTTGGACGGCATAGCAGCTTTTCAGTATTTTGAACCGGCTGAATTGCGGGTACCGTTTTTGTTTAATTCACCGCATTCAGGGCGGATATATCCGAAAAGCTTTTTAATGCAATCGGTTTTGGATCAATTTTCTATCCGCATGTCTGAAGATTGTTTTGTTGACCTGCTTTTCAACAAAGTCGTCGATCTGGGGGCCGGTTTTATGACGGCCAATTTTCCGCGCTCGTTTATTGATGTCAATCGCGAGGCCTATGAACTTGATCCGGTTATGTTTTTTGAACCCTTGCCGGCGTTTGTGCCGAAGCCATCGATGCGTGTCATGGCCGGTCTCGGAACAATACCGAAAATTGTCGCGACAAATGTAAATATCTACGATGAGAGAATGCATTTGGCAGAAGCTCTGGATCGCATTGAAACCTTGTATATTCCCTACCATAAGCATTTGCAAAATACGCTTGATTCAATGCGTAACCAATTCGGCTTTGCAATGTTGATCGATTGCCATTCAATGCCCGGAAAATTAAAATTTTTCAATGGTGGCCAGCAACCGGATTTTATCTTGGGTGACCTTTATGGCCATTCCTGTGCCAATGCCTTTGTCGAATACGCGGCTGATAAATTAATACAAAAAGGCTATAATGTCAGTCTAAACCGCCCATATTCAGGTGGTTTTATAACGGCCCATTATGGTCGTCCGGCTGAAAACATCCATTGTTTACAGATAGAAATTAACCGTAGCCTTTATCTCGACGAGATATCTCTGGAAGTAAATAACAATTTTCCGGTACTGCAAAAGGATTTAACTGCCTTTGCCGCTGATCTCATGGCTTTTCCCGAATACGAGCTCATTAGTTACAAAACTGCTGCCGAATAATATGTTGTGTAATGAACAGAGCTTCAACATTGCCTGATGTGCTGCAACTTTGTATTTAAGCCCACAATATCGGAAGTGAAGTTGACTAAACGTTTTTTGGCTAGAGTTTTGCTTTAAAAACACGGCTAAATCAGATAAAGTGCAAAGGTAATGTGTTCTTAAGCTAACTCGTCAGGAAACAAAAATGGATAATCTTCCGGATTTCGATTTTTTTGAAAAACTTGCGCGAATAATAGCGGACACGTCACTACCATTTTTCAGACATAAACTTTTGGTTGACAATAAAGACGAGACCGGGTTTGACCCGGTGACAATTGCCGACAGAAAAACCGAAATAGCTTTACGCGAAGCTATTCATGAAAAATATCCGGACGATGGAATCCTCGGCGAAGAATTTCCAGTATTAAACGGGTTAAATGATAGAATTTGGGTGATTGATCCGATTGACGGGACGCGCTCGTTTATTTCGGGAATGCCGATTTGGGGAAGCTTGGTAGGACTGGTCAAAAGCGGTTCGGCGATTGCCGGTATGTTAGCCCAGCCTTACAACAATGAAATTTTCTATAGTTGCGGCAAAGGCAGCTATCTTTTTACATTCCTAGATGGCCGACATATGAAGTTATCGACAAGCGGATGTACTTTGTTGGATAAAGCAACTATGTTTTCGACGGCACCCGAACTTTTTAAAGGAAAAGCAGCAAAGGGCTTTAAAGAGTTGTGCAACAAAGTGCAATTAACGCGCTATAGCGCCGATTGTTACGCCTTTGCCATGCTTGCCTGCGGATTTGTCGATCTTGTTGTCGAAACAGGTCTTAAACCATATGATATCACGGCGTTAATTCCGATAGTCGAGCAGGCTGGCGGAGTTATCAAACAATGGGATGGAAATGCCGCAGAAAACGCCGGGAATATCATCGCTGCGGCAACGCCCCAATTATACGAGGCAGCTCTAAAGGTGTTGATGAACTGATTGGAACGCCGCAGTTTTATGCATAAAAGCGTCGAATATAGCCCAAAATTGTTTTTGATAGTATTCGCCGGCATGAAGAATATCATGGTCTGCGCCAAAAATAGTAATGACATCAGCGAGGCGTACGTTGTCGCAAAAATGTTGTATTTCGCGGCTATCGGACAGTTTGTCGTTATTTCCTGCTACAAAAAGCGCAGGAAAACGGAGTTTATTTTTTTGAAGATTCTCGTGAGCAATTTGCACAGCGTCTAGAACACGGGCAAGCCAGCGCCTGTTCGGCGTAGCATAGTGCATTTGATATTTTTCAGTCGATGTTTGCACGTTATTTTTGCCATTTGATTGGCCGCCCGGCAATAATAATCGTCCTTTTCGCAAGGCAAGTCTGCCGAAACCTGCATCATCGAGTAGCAAGCTGATCTTGTGTTGAAAACCGGAAAATTTATATCCGAGCGGGCAAAAAAGCGGCGAAACGCCAATCAGCCGATGGCACTGATTGTTGATAACATCGAGTGCCGAAATTGCAATGAGACAACCTAAATCATAGCAAAGAAAATAATAAGGCGGCGGGTAATCGGGATAGACTATTGTCTGAAGAAATTCTTCAAGATCGCTAATGTGTCTGTTGATGTCGAATTTTAAAGGAATCTTTTTTTGACCTTCGCCGATATTTTCTGCGCCCATCCAGTCAAAAGCTGCGTAAGAAAAACCGCGTTTTGTCAGGTTTGAAAAAACACCGCTAGAGTTATCCAGATGGTCGCATATGCCTTGCAGAACAACTACACTGCCATTTTTTCGGTTTTCCTCGTTATGAAAAGTGACAATAGGTAATTTTCGTTTATCGGATGTCTCCATATAGCTCATATCAAAAGCGCACAGAACATTTGTATTTTTTTGAGGAGTGTCGCGCAATGATTTTGCCTTTCTGCTCTTCTTTTTCGGCGGTCAATAATCAATTATCTGGCAAAATTTAAGAAAGCATTTCAAAAAGTTGCTGCATGGTTTTGCATTGATAGTGATCCGTCAATAGCGAATTGAAACTATGTTCAAGCTCTAGCAACAAACTGCTCGATAATTGTTTTCAATTTTCTCATCATGAAATTGCTATTATATTGAAGAAGGGGATGCGGGTAAAGCACTGCCACTTGAAATCACAATTGATAGCCACCACATAAGCATTGCGATCGCCCTATCGGGGTCGCTGGTTATGTTGATCTGCCTTTTTGGAGATCGTTGATAACCAAAAGTTTCGTCGCTCTAAAGGAGGGCAAATATTATGCGTCAAGTAGACTTTTCTCCCTTATATCGTTCCACTGTCGGTTTTGACCGTCTTTTCAACATGTTTGATAGCATGGCACAGCCTGATAGTGTTCAGACTTATCCACCTTATAATATTGAACGGATAAGCGACAATAATTATCGAATTTCTATGGCTGTTGCCGGGTTTTCGGAAGATGAAATCGATATCGAAGCGCAGAGTCACCAACTTACCGTGAAAGGTGAGAAATCGCACGAAGATGACAGCGAAGAAGGCGACTTTTTGTATCGTGGCATTGCATCGCGTTCGTTTGAACGCCGCTTCCAGCTTGCTGACCATGTTGAAGTGGTCGGGGCGCAGTTAAAAAATGGTTTGCTTCATATCGAACTTAAACGCGAAATCCCTGAAGAAATGAAGCCACGCAAGATCGTGGTGCAAACGCCGAAGGCTTCAAATACGAACGAACGTGTGCAAAAACATGATGTCGAAATAGAAGCAGCTGAATAAGCAGTTTTTCTCGATTGAGACATGGAAGGCGCGGAACGGTAGGTTCCGCGCTTTTTTGTTTTAATAAACGACTTTTTTGCTAACATCGAAACGAAGGTGAAAAATAGTTGTTCGCTAATATAAATGATATTGGCAGTCGCTATAGTGGTGCATAGCCGGTCTAAGATGTTAAAAACTTCACGTTTTCTTTGCTAATCTCGGCTAAAAGAGTCGGTAAAATGGCTTCAAAAATCACTAATAAAAATAAAAAAACAAAAAAAGATTTTAAACGCAATATTCACCAAAAAATTGTATTTTTTTTGTAATAATATTTCAAATTTAAGTTTTACTAGTTGATAATTTAGAATGTTTCTGACATAGCTTACAAAAAAAGCGTACGCGGTTTTAGGTCAGTAAAATAACATATAAAAACTGCATTTTTCCGATCTGCTTAAAATAGGGTTTTATGGGAAAAGGGTTATATAAATGACTAATCACGTTATTTTTGGTAATAATATTACAAAAAATGGGTCAATAACGTCGTCATTAAGTCCGCAGGATGCTGGGGCGGGAGATGGATTTCCTCAAGCGCAAGGGCTTTATAATTCAAGAAACGAACATGATGCCTGTGGTGTTGGTTTTATAGCCCATTTAAAAAATCAAAAATCCCATAAGATTATTGAAGACGGTCTTTTCATGCTTGAAAACCTCACTCACCGTGGCGCGGTGGGGGCTGATCCGTTGGTGGGGGATGGTGCTGGCATATTGGTGCAAATTCCGGATCGTTTTTTTCGTGAAGTAATGGCCGAACAGGGGGTTGAGCTGCCAAAGCCCGGTCAATATGCGGTTGGCCATATTTTTATGCCGCGCGATGAAGCTATGCGCCAGCATATCGAGCAAATTGTTAAAGAAGTTATAGCCTCTGAGGGGCAACATTTTATCGCATTTCGTGATGTACCGGTAGATAATTCATCACTCTCGAAAGCACCGGCAATTGTTGCAACCGAACCGGTTCATCGTCAGGTGTTTATCGGACGTGATCCGTCAATTAAATCGGATGATGATTTCGAGCGGCGTCTTTTTGTTTTGCGTAAAGTCATTTCAAATAGAATTTTCCATGAAACCGGTGGACGTGACAACGGATTTTATATTGTTTCAATGTCGTCCCGCACCGTTGTTTATAAAGGTATGTTTCTGGCTTTTCAGGTTGGTGCTTATTATAAAGATTTGCAGGATGATCGTTTTGAAAGTGCTGTGGCACTTGTCCATCAGCGGTTTTCAACCAATACTTTTCCCTCTTGGAAGCTTGCTCACCCCTATCGTATGGTTGCCCATAATGGTGAAATCAACACGTTAAGGGGTAACGTCAATTGGATGGCCGCACGTCAGGCTTCCGTGGATTCTGAGCTTTTCGGCAATGATATTTCGAAACTTTGGCCTATTTCATATGAAGGGCAATCCGATACTGCCTGTTTTGACAATGCGTTGGAGTTTTTGTGTCAGGGTGGCTATTCACTTCCTCATGCTATGATGATGCTGATACCGGAAGCGTGGGCAGGTAATAATCTTATGAGCGTCGAAAGACGGGCCTTTTACGAATATCATGCGGCATTGATGGAACCGTGGGATGGCCCAGCAGCGGTGGCTTTTACTGATGGCCGGCAAATTGGCGCGACACTTGATCGCAATGGGCTTCGTCCGGCGCGTTATATTGTGACAGATGATGATTTTGTAATTTTATCTTCGGAAGCAGGCGTTTTGCCGGTTGAAGAAAAGCACATTATACGTAAATGGCGGTTGCAGCCTGGGAAAATGCTGCTGATAAATATGGAAGAGGGGCGCATTGTTTCTGATGAGGAGATAAAGACGGAAATTGCAACCAAGCATCCCTATCGGAAGTGGCTGGACAATACCCAACTTATTTTAGAGGATCTCGCGCCAGTTGAACCGCGCTCTCTGCGTAAAGATGTTTCGTTGCTCGATCGGCAACAGGCATTTGGCTACACTCAGGAAGATAAAAAGTTTTTGCTGTCGCCAATGGCAACGACCGGTCAGGAACCCGTCGGTTCCATGGGGGTCGATACGCCGATTTCGGCAATGTCAGACAAGTCAAAATTGCTTTACTCCTATTTTAAGCAAAATTTCGCTCAGGTAACCAACCCGCCAATTGACCCGATACGTGAAGAACTGGTGATGAGCCTTGTTTCATTTATTGGGCCGCGTCCGAATATTTTCGACCTTGTAGGCACATCGCGGCGCAAAAGGCTGGAAGTGCGCCAGCCGATCCTGACAAATGGTGACCTTGAAAAAATTAGGGCAATCGGCCAGACGGAAGATCACTTTGATACCAAGACAATAGATATAACCTATTCGGTGCAGGAAGGCGCCTCAGGTCTTGAAGGTGCGCTGGAGCGGCTTTGCGAGCGCGCCGAGGCGGCGGTTCACGGTGGTTATAACATTATAATTTTGTCTGACAGGCAAATTGGCCCCGACCGTATCCCCATTCCAGCTTTGCTGGCTACCGCGGCAGTTCACCACTATCTGATCAGAAAAGGGCTACGTACTTCGGTCGGGCTCGTTATCGAAACCGGCGAGCCGCGTGAAATTCATCATTTTTGCTGTCTTGCCGGTTATGGTGCCGAAGCAATCAACCCTTATTTGGCATTTGACACATTGATCGATATGCACGCTCGCGGAGAGTTTCCAAAAGAAGTTGAAGAGCATGAAGTTGTTTATCGTTACATCAAGTCGATTGGTAAAGGGATGCTCAAAGTTATGTCCAAAATGGGCATTTCAACCTATCAATCCTATTGCGGAGCCCAGATTTTTGATGCGGTCGGCCTGAAACAATCATTCATAGATCGGTTCTTTACCGGCACAGCGACAACGATTGAAGGCGTGGATCTGCCCCAGATTGCAAAAGAAACGGTCGAACGCCACACCTCAGCGTTCAGTGACGATCCGATTTTGCTTAATTCGCTGGATATTGGTGGCGAATATGCCTATCGCATCCGTGGGGAAGCCCATATCTGGACGCCCGATGCCATTGCCGATTTGCAACATGCCGTACGCACGTCCAATCCGGCATTATATACCGCTTATTCCCAACGTATAAATGGCGAAACCGCGCGCGCCAAAACTATTCGTGGTCTTTTTAAGATAAAAAGTGCTGAAGAAAGAGGTGCCAAACCGGTAGAAATTGATGATGTCGAACCGGCTGTCGAGATTGTCAAACGTTTTTCAACCGGCGCGATGTCTTTCGGTTCGATTTCCCGCGAGGCTCACACAACGTTGGCTCGTGCTATGAATAAAATTGGCGGTAAATCCAATACGGGTGAAGGTGGTGAAGAGCCGGATCGTCTCTATCCATTGCCGGATGGAACGCCTAATCCGGAACGTTCGTCGATTAAACAGGTCGCCTCGGGCAGATTTGGTGTGACAACTGAATATCTTGTTAATTCGGATGTCATCCAGATTAAAGTTGCACAAGGTGCAAAACCGGGAGAAGGTGGGCAGTTGCCGGGGCATAAAGTCGATGCAACGATTGCCAAAACACGACATTCAACCCAAGGTGTCGGGCTTATTTCGCCGCCCCCCCATCATGATATCTATTCTATTGAGGATTTGGCCCAGCTCATATATGATTTGAAAAATGTAAATGAATATGCCGATATTTCGGTCAAACTCGTTTCGGAAGTGGGGGTTGGTACCGTTGCTGCCGGTGTGGCCAAAGCGCGTGCCGACCATATTACTGTATCTGGTTATGATGGTGGCACGGGTGCGGCGCCGCTAACATCGGTCAGAAATGCGGGGTCGTCTTGGGAAATGGGGCTTGCCGAAACACAACAGACGCTGGTTCTCAACGGGTTGCGCTCTCGTGTGGCTCTTCAGATCGACGGCGGGTTGCGTACCGGACGCGATGTGATTATCGGTGCCCTTCTTGGGGCCGACGAGTTCGGCTTTGCAACCGCGCCGTTGATTGCTGCCGGTTGTGTGATGATGCGCAAATGTCATCTTAATACCTGTCCAGTCGGCGTTGCCACGCAAGACCCGGTTTTGCGCAAACGGTTTAAGGGAACGCCCGAGCATGTCATCAATTTTTTCTTCTATTTGGCGGAAGAAGTGCGGGCTTTGTTGGCCTATATGGGCTTTAAGAAGCTCGATGATATTATTGGCCAATCAGATTTGTTGGATAAACAACCGGCGATTGATCACTGGAAAGCCAAAGGGCTGGACTTTAGCCGAATTTTCTATAAGCCTGATGCGGATAAAAAACAGATACGCCATACCGAGCGTCAACATCATCCGATTGACGATATTCTTGATCGGAAATTGATCGAGAAGGCGACCGTTGCTCTGGAAAAGAAAGAACCGGTCGAGTTTGAAACTCTGGTGCGCAACGTTGACAGATCGGTAGGTGCAATGCTTTCCGGCGAAGTAGTTCGCCGTTATCGTCACCGTGGGTTGCCCGATAATATGATCAATATTCATTTTAAAGGCACGGCTGGCCAGTCATTTGGTGCATTTTTGGCAAAAGGCATCACATTCGACCTCATTGGTGATGGCAATGATTATGTTGGCAAAGGCTTGTCAGGTGGTCGGATCATTGTCCGTCCCCCTGAAGACACCAATATTGTGGCCGAAGATTCGATTATTGTCGGCAATACTGTTCTTTATGGCGGCATTGAAGGAGAGTGTTATTTCCGCGGTGTCGCTGGCGAACGTTTTGCTGTTCGCAACTCCGGTGTTGCCGCTGTAGTTGAAGGTGTTGGCGATCACGGTTGTGAATATATGACAGGTGGAATCGTTGTGGTGATAGGTAAAACCGGTCGCAATTTTGCCGCCGGCATGTCGGGTGGCGTTGCCTATGTTCTTGATGAAGCAGGTGATTTTGCTCAAAGATGCAATATGGCAATGGTCGAACTCGAGCCGGTTCCCGAAGAAGACGATATGCTTGAAAAACTTCATCATCATGGTGGAGATCTCATGCATAAGGGGCGTGTCGATGTTTCGGCAAATATGACCCATCACGATGAAGAACGTCTTGCACAAATGATTGCAAACCATCTGCACTATACGGGATCTGACCGGGCGAAAGAAATTCTTGATAACTGGGATCAATATCGTCCGAAATTTGTAAAAATCATGCCGGTAGAATACCGCCGTGCATTGGAAGAAATGGAACAGATGCGGATGGAAACGGCTGCGGAATGAGCGAGCAGAAATATTTCATAATGCAATAATAAGATACGGAAACAAAAAATGGGTAAAGTAACCGGTTTTCTTGAAATAGATCGCCAATCACAAAAATATCAGCCAGCCTCTGATCGTATCCGCCATTTTCGCGAATTTGCCATTCCGATGTCGGAAGGTGAGGTGCAAAAACAGGCGGCACGTTGTATGGATTGCGGCATACCTTATTGCCACGGTTCAACCGGCTGTCCAGTCAATAACCAGATACCTGACTGGAACGACCTTGTTTATAAAGGCAATTGGCAAGAGGCGATACGAAATCTGCTATCGACAAATAATTTTCCTGAATTTACCGGTCGTATTTGCCCGGCACCGTGTGAGGAAGCTTGCACACTCAATCTGGAAGATGTGCCAGTTACCATAAAAATGGTTGAGCAGACGCTTGCCGACAAAGCCTTTGCACTCGGTTTTTTTGCGCCACAACCGAACGAAGCAAAGACAGGTAAAGAGGTCGCAATCATTGGTTCGGGACCGGCAGGTCTTGCCGCCGCCCAGCAATTGGCAAGAGCTGGACATATGGTGGATGTTTATGAAAGGGAAAGTCGGCCCGGTGGTCTGTTGCGTTATGGAATACCGGACTTTAAAATGGAAAAACATCATATTGATCGGCGCGTCGAACAGTTGGAAGGTGAGGGCGTAACCTTCTATTGCGGGGTTAACATCGGCATTGATAAAGCTGTTGACGAGCTGATGGCCGATTATGATGCAGTGCTTTATTGTGGAGGTTCTGAAACACCGCGTAAAGTCGATATTCCGGGCGTACATGCACGTGGTGTGTATGATGCCATGGCTTTTCTTGTACAGCAGAACAAACGCGTTGGTCGTGAAAATATAGAATCGGTTGGTTGGCCTTCTCCATCAATTACGGCCGACGGCAAACATGTCGTCGTTGTTGGCGGGGGTGACACTGCATCCGATTGCGTGGGAACAGCATTTCGGCAAGGAGCGGTGAAGGTTACCCAACTCGATATTCGCCCACAACCACCCGAAAAAGAAGACAAGATGAGCGTCTGGCCTTATTGGGCGACAAAAATGCGCACGTCAACCAGTCAGGCAGAAGGTGCCGAACGTGAATTTCAAGTGGCAACATTGGAATTTATCACTGAAGAAGGCGAGCTTACCCATGTCAAATGTTGCCATGTCGATGAGAAACGTAAGCCAATTGCCGGAACCGAATTTTTTATCCGCGCGGATCTGGCTTTTATCGCTATCGGTTTTGCCGGGCCCTTTGAAAAGGGCGTTTGTAGCGAACTTGGTGATCGGCTGGCACTTAAAGTGGATCGCAGGGGTGCTCATTCTGTTAATGCGGATACCAATGATTATAAAACGAGTGTAGACAAATTTTTTGCCGCAGGTGATGCCAGACGCGGACAGTCACTTGTTGTCTGGGCGATCAGGGAAGGGCGTCAAGCAGCGCGCTCTATAGATAAATTTCTGATGGGTGAAACATTGCTGCCGCGATGACAGACGAAAGCACTATAATTTAGCAACGCGGGCTATCCGTATTTGATTGGAGTCGCAGAGTTTTTCTGCGACTTTTTTCGTGAAAACTCTTGAAAATGGGACATGTTTTTAACTTGCAAAATGTAAGAAGTAAGCCCCCCGTCGAAAGAGACTTTTTTACATGGTTGAAATTATTGAATTTTCATTATTGATCGGTCTATCGGCTAATTTCCGCAGCAATGTTGCAATGTCGGGAAAGAGCAATCTTTTATCAAGGCAATGAATAATAAAAGTCTGGTAGCAATCAGATCGAACAGACATGGTCAAATGGTCGGAGCGGCGGGATTCGAACCCACGACCCCTTGACCCCCAGTCAAGTG
>NZ_CALYQK010000006.1 GCF_945285465.1 uncultured Bartonella sp.
TGTCGCAAAACAAATAAAATTCACGCATTTCGATATCGATAAAAGTCTAACCTCTGAGTTGGCGGCGAATGAAGCCAATAAATAGTGATGCGTTAACAACCGAAGTCGCCTATCCTTAACGGCAAAAGCAGCCTTCTATGTGATCATTGACAATGCCGACTGACTGCATGAAAGCGTAACATGTCGTTGGGCCAACAAAGCTCCAGCCACGACTTTTCAAGTCTTTAGACAACCGCGTTGACGCCGGTGTTACCGGATTGGCTTTCAATGTAGCAAAATCGACATGCTGGAACTGCTCGGATTTTAGTGGCACAAAAGACCAGAAATAATCGGCAAGACTGCCTTTTTCTTCTATAAGCTCGCGCGCCCTTTTGGCATTATTGATAACCGAGCGGATTTTGCCGCAATGGCGGATAATACCTTTGTCCTGCATAAGTCCGGTGACTTTATTGTCATCATAAAAAGCAATCTTGTCAAAGTCGAACCGGTCAAAACCCGAACGAAAATTTTGCCGTTTTTTCAAAATTGTCAGCCATGACAAACCAGCCTGAAAACCTTCCAGACAGATTTTTTCAAATAAAGCCCTGTCATCATAAACAGGCTTTCCCCATTCTTCATCATGATAGGTGCGGTAAAGCACATCCTCGCCCGCCCATGCGCAGCGAATTTTACCATCGCTTCCAAGAATGAGCCCCTCTGCCAGTTTTGTCAAAAAAGGTCACCTTGGTTATTTTCATCACACAAGTGATGTTTTGTCTTTTTTATCCGCTTTGTATTTTGGCCAACTACTTTTGCATCAACCATAGCATCGGCAAATTTTATTTGTAAAAATCCGTTGTCAGGTATTTGTCCGGCGCGTTTTACCGGTTTTTCATCTTCGTCAAGAACCAATGCAAAACCACGATCAAGAACGCTTTTGAAAGAAACCGTTTCCAATAGTCTTGCCGACAAATCCAATTGCTGGCGCTTTTTTTCGACAATAAGCCCAAAGGCATTTTGAAGGCGCATTTGGTAAACTACACTTTGCTCGCGGCCTTTTTCCATAACCCCTTGTACAAGTCGGGGGGTGAGTGCTTTTTGCAAAGCGGCAAAATCTTGTTTTTTCCTTATTGTCAGAGACATAAATGCCTGTTCGAGACGCAAGGCGAGATGGCTCATCTTTTGGCTATTTTTACCGATAAGATTAACCACAAGATGTGGAGAAAGTCCGCGCCCCAGGACACGAAACAGCTGGCGTTTTTTGTCGCAATTTACTGTCAAGGAACGTTCAAGGCGGCCCGCCACCTCATCAAAGTGGCGCCGTGGCAATGCCAGCAACTGGTCAACAGATGGCAAACCGCGGACGGCGCTTTGTAACTTCTGCCGCCTGAAATCGAACTGACGTGACAGTCCGCCAAGAAGTCTGGCATAGAGCGATGCTACTTCAGCTTCGAGTTCAGCTTTTACCGGCACAGCTTTTTCGGCAGCTCCCGTCGGGGTTGGCGCCCTGACATCGGCAGCATAGTCAACCAGTGTCCAATCGGTTTCGTGGCCAACAGCCGAAATCACCGGAATAAGTGATGATGCAACAGCCCGGACAACAATTTCATCATTAAAGCCCCATAAATCTTCAAGACTACCACCACCGCGCGCAACAATAATCACATCAGGTCTGGGAATTGAACCATTGATATCAAGGGCGTTAAAACCTTCAACCGCTGCCGCCACTTCGGCCCCGCAGGTTTCACCCTGCACACGTACAGGCCAGACAATAATATGCAGCGGAAAGCGGTCTGAAATGCGATGGATAATATCACGTATAACCGCACCTGTCGGCGATGTTACAACACCGATCACTTTGGGCATAAAAGGCAATAGCTGTTTATTTGCTTTGTCAAACAAGCCTTCACTAGCAAGCTTCTGTTTTCTTGCTTCCAGAAGAGCCATTAACGCACCCGCGCCGGCTGGTTCAAGATTGTCAATAACAATCTGATATTTTGATGAACCGGGATAAGTTGTCAGTTTCCCCGTTGCTATTACTTCCATTCCTTCTTCGGGAAGAAATTTCAGTTTTCCCATTACGCCACGCCAGATAACTGCTTCCAGACGCGCTTTATCATCTTTTAATGCAAAATAGGCATGACCCGAGGCCTGTGGCCCTCTATAGCCGGATATTTCGCCGCGAACACGCACATGACCGAAAGCATCCTCGACAGTGCGCTTTAAAGCTCCCGATAGCTCGGAAACGGTAAATTCCACTGCATTTGTCGCAACCGATGAACCAGGAAAAAATTCACTCATTTAATCACATTATATCAATTGAAATCTTCTATCTATTATGATCAGAATTCCGGTGATTGCAATATTATGCAACCAACAATGCCATAACCGAAAATTTTATTGAAACAGTTTTTCGGCTTGCCGTTTGGCGGGAGTGCCTTTTTTAATCAAAATCACTATAACATTTCACAAATATATTGTTGCATTCGCAATAAAAAGTGCAAACGCGCCCAAACAGCATCTGTTGAAAAAGAACACCACAATCAAAATAACAACGGTAAATGACTATCTATGAAAGCGAACTATGGATGTTGCGTTTTTTAAAATACTGATTTTCGATCTTAATCCGAATAAAATGGGTGTTTTAGTTATCAATCAAACGCTTTTTTAACTTCTGTTATCATGCTAAGCTTGTAAGAGTTTTGACTGCCCCTATCTAACACTACTCAAGACAAAATTTGAAACAAATGGTATTGTTGCTTTTTTAACTTCCAGAACTTAATGATCAGGTTCGATACAATGTCGTCAAAGGAAAGAAATCTTGAGGTCGATTAATTCACTGCTTGGAGACACCCCGGGACGGGTCATCATAAAACTTCTCGTCTTTTCCGTTCTTGTCGGCATTGTTATGACGATGCTCGGCTGGACACCGATGGATGTGGTGATGAAAGTTATCCACTTTTTCACCTCGCTCTGGTCGATGGGCTTTGCCGCTTTCGAGAAGTTTTTTAATGTTATTGTTGTCGGTGCGGCAATTGTTGTGCCTGTGTTTATTATTATGCGTATTTTGAACCTGATACGTTAGAGCGGGCAGATTTTTCGCCAAAAGTCATTATTTTTTGCGGGCGGGATCACGAATTTTTGTTGGGCAAAAAAAACTTGTGCTTTCCATCGCAAAAAAATGCCCGAAAGATTGTTCTATCATGATTTTTTGGCCGATAAATTCCGGTGTATTAAGATTCAGTCCGAAAATTTGTTTATTGTTTTTCCGATCGACTGCGCTTAAAAGCCACGACGGTTTTATGAGCCTATTGACAATTGGCAGGTGGTATTTTGCTAACACGTAGAAATTTTTTTCTTTTATCCGGCGCATTATTGATAAGCACGACGGGTGTTGATGCCGCCTTTGCCGAGGATGAAGCAACGAATTTGCTCAATGCCTTGCGGGCAGAAAATGGACGTGGTCCACTTGCTCCCGACAGTCAATTGGAAAAAATGGCGCAACATCAAGCCAATCTTATGGCCGAAGCACAAAAAGTTGCCCATACGGTGAGTTTTGGTAATGACTTTGTCACACGTTTACGTAAATTCGGTATTCGCGGGACTGCCGGAGAAAATCTCTGTGCCGGACGATCCGACATCGCTTCTGCCTATAAAGTGTGGATGAACTCGCCCGGCCACCGAACAAATATGCTTTATCCGAGCTTCCATTATTATGGACTGGCAAAAGCATCATCAGAAAAACGGCCGAACTATATTTATTGGGCTATCGAATTTAAGCGCTGAAATTTGCCAACAATAACCGGCCGGAAAATTGTTGACCGCTGGAAACAGAAACTTTCTTGAAGCAGGCGAAATGATAAATGCCTGAACAAGGAATAATCGTGCCCGGAAAATATTTATTCTTTAAAGTTTATCCGTTTCCATTTTTCATTGGTTAGGCAATTGGTGTAAAATCCCCAAATTCCGGTTTTTGAACGTAAGACCAGACGTTTCATTTCGCGTTGCAGCGTTGTTGAAAAGCGACGTTTTTGTTTCTTGTCATGTTCGAGTTTGCAACGATCATTTTCAAGTGTGCTTTTCAAACCAACCTGTTTCACAATAGCTGGATCAAGTTGCCAAATTTGGAATTGCCCAAATACAAGACATTTAGGATTGAAAAGGAAGTGATCGAATGGAAATGTTATTTTTTCCATCATAGTACTGAGCTTTTGCGCTGCCTTTTTCGACACAATATAACCGGCAGCCATAATATGGCGGCTTTTCAACGGCGCAACCGAATAGTCATTTGGCAGTTGCCGACTTTTGCCGAGCCAGACTTTTTTGCCATGCGTTTCAATCTTGACAATATCGGCACTTTCCGGAATCCAGCGATCATCGGCCAGAAAATACACCGCATCTTTAGATAATGCGACGTCATCTTCAAAAATTGCTGCAAACGCATCGTCGGCGCAGGCAACCTTCTGCAATGCCTTTTTGTGACTTAAAAAACAGGCAATTTCGCCCTGTGTCAGCGGGTCCGGCCAGATCTGTTTTTTTCTTACATCGTAAAGAAATTTTTCATCCAGATTTACACCGTCTATAGCCTCCACACGCGTGAAAGCAAGATTGAGGTCGCCAAAAATTTTATCCAACCGTAGCAGCCTGTCTGGTGAACGATCAAGGTTGATCACATATAACTTCATAATGAATTTTACCGTTTCACTGGCGAATATATTGTCGCGCTATTAAATAGGCATTATGAACAGCGATCAATGCTCTTTAACACAACAAAGTCAAGCTTGTCTTTTGCCGGATCAGTTTGAAAAATGGTTTCAGCAAAAGGGGTGGCGGTTGCGTGCGCACCAAAAAGAACTTTTGCAACGCACAGCCGCAGGGCAATCCACGTTACTTGTCGCACCTACCGGTGCGGGGAAAACCCTTGCCGGATTTCTACCATCGCTACTCGCCTTATCGGGTAAAAAAAGAGAAAAAAAACTTCATACACTTTATATTTCGCCGCTCAAAGCATTGGCAGAAGATATCGAGCGCAATCTGACCATTCCTGTCAGTGAAATGAGGCTTGATATTTCTATTGAAACTAGAACAGGCGACACCCCGCAACATAAAAGACAAAGACAAAAATTTGTTCCTCCGGACATCTTGCTGACAACACCTGAACAAGTCTCTCTGCTATTGTCTTCGCCTGAAGCAGAACACTTTTTTCAATCACTCGATACGATTATTTTTGACGAGCTTCACTCACTTGTCACATCAAAACGCGGGCATTTATTGAGCCTTGCTTTTGCGAGGTTAAGAACATTGCGCCCGAATTTGAAGGCCATTGGCTTGTCGGCCACGGTTTCCAACCCGGACTCTTTAAGGCGTTGGCTGGTTAGCCAAAAAGACAAATCGGCGATGGCCGGTCTGGTCACGGTTGACGGAGGAGCGAAGCCGCAAATAAGCATTTTGCGAAGTGAGGACCATATTCCTTGGGCCGGGCACTCGGCACGTTACGCGGTAAAAGACGTGCTTGATCTTGTAAAAAGTGCCCATACAACACTGATATTCGTTAACACCCGTTCGCAAGCAGAAATGCTTTTTCAGGAATTGTGGCGCATTAATGAAGAAAATTTGCCGATTGCCCTCCACCACGGTTCGCTCGATGTCGGCCAACGCCGCAAGGTTGAAAAGGCAATGGCCTCAAACAAGCTTCGTGCAGTTGTTGCAACGTCAACACTGGACCTCGGCATCGACTGGGGTGATATCGACCTTGTCATTCATGTCGGAGCACCGAAAGGCGCAAGCCGTCTGGCACAACGCATTGGCCGCGCAAACCACCGTTTTGACGAGCCGAGCAAAGCCGTTCTGGTTCCGGCAAACTGTTTCGAGGTTCTTGAATGTCAGGCAGCACTTGATGCAAATTATATCGGCGCACAAGATAGCCCGCCTTTAAGCGAGGGAGCAATCGACGTTCTTGCCCAACATATCCTTGGCATGGCTTGTGCCCGTCCATTTCAGGAAGATGAACTCTATCAGGAAATTCTGACAGCCGAACCTTATTCATCACTCAAACGCGAAATATTCGACCAGACATTGCAATTTGTTGCAACCGGCGGTTACGCGCTGAAAGCTTATGAGCAGTATGCCAAAATAAGGCGTACCAAAGACGGGTGCTGGCGTATCAGCAACGCACGGATTGCCCAACAATACCGCCTGAATATGGGTACCATCATTGAAGCGACCGAACTTAATGTGCGACTTGTAAAGTCGGGACGGGCAAGTGCTATACGCGGTGGCAGAATGTTGGGTCGGATCGAAGAAAGTTTTCTTGAAAGCTTGACGAAAGGGGACACATTTATTTTTTCCGGTCATGTGCTTTGTTTTGAAGGTATTCGCGAAAATGAATGTTATGTCAGCCTTTCTGACAAACTGGAAGCACGTGTTCCAAGCTATCTGGGCGGACGGTTTCCGCTTTCAACCTATCTTGCCGATCGTTTGCGCAAGATATTGGCCACACCTAAAGAATGGCATGTCCTGCCCGGGCAGGTGCAAAAGTGGCTCGCCCAACAAAAACTATTATCCATTCTTCCGGCAACCAACCAGCTATTGGTGGAAACATTCAATGAAAAAAAACGGTCATTTCTTGTCGCCTATCCTTTTGAAGGGCGACTTGCCCATCAAACACTTGGCATGTTGTTGACACGACGCCTTGAACGGGCCGGTTTGAAACCCGTCGGTTTTGTTGCAACCGATTATTCGATCGGACTTTGGGCACTTGATGATATCGGACAGGCCATAACAACAAAAAAATTATCGCTTAAAGATCTATTTGCCGAAGACATGCTGGGAGATGACCTTGAAGCGTGGCTTGACGAAAGTTATCTATTAAAACGTACATTTCGCAATTGTGCCATGATTTCCGGTTTGATTAACAGACGCCATCCCGGACAGGAAAAAACAGGAAGACAGGTAACAGTTTCCACCGACCTTGTTTTTGACGTTTTGCGGACGCATGAACCAAACCATATCCTGCTTCAGGCAACAAGACAGGATGCCGCGCGTGGACTTCTTGATCTCAGTCGACTTGGAGAAATGTTGAAACGGATAAAAAATCATATTATCCATCGCCCGGTTGAACGAATGTCGCCACTTGCTCTTCCTGTTATGCTTGAAATTGGCAGGGAGATGATACCGGGGAGTGCCGAAGACAATATTTTGGCCGAAGCAGCTGAAGAGCTTATTCATGCCGTACTTGAAAATTGAACTGGTCAATAAAGTTGAACAAAAAGTCGAATCTTGAAAGTTTCCCGATTGGTGTCAATGGCGCAGAAATTATCTGCGACTTTAGCGGAGCTGCTTATTGGTGTGAGGAAAAGTTGCTTATTGTTGCCGACCTTCATCTTGAAAAATCGGCTTCATTTGCCCGTCGCGGCCAGCTTCTGCCCCCTTATGACAGCGAGCGCACCCTGCTTCGGCTTTTTAGTGTGATAAAAAAATACGACCCGAAAACAATTATTTCACTAGGTGACAGTTTTCATGACAATTTTGTCTCAACACAACTTTCACCAAAAAACCGTGCCTTGATTGATGATATTATTGCACAGCGGACAATGATATGGATCGCAGGAAACCACGATGACCAAAAAACAGATTTTTCCGGACAATGGACACATGAAATCAAAATTGGTCCGCTAATATTTCGTCATGAACCATTATGTGGGCAGCAAAATGGCGAGATTGCCGGCCACCTACACCCCGCTTTACGTATTTCCAGACGTGGAATGTCAGCGCGGCGATTTTGTTTTGTGAGCGACGAAAACCGCATGATTTTGCCAGCTTTCGGTGCTTATGCCGGTGGGTTAGAATTGTCGCACAAAGCCTTTCGTAATATTTTTGACCGCTCGCCGCTTGTTGCCTGCCTTTTAGGAAAAAATCGCATTTATCCTGTTTATCACAATGCTTTTGTTCAAAATAAAAGAGCAAAAATATTGCTCCTTTAAAAATATCTATTATCTAAAATTTGTCGAGACAGATAGGAGAGGCCCGAAGACGTGTCAGTATTAGCCATTTTTTTTCTTGCACTGGCATGGCTGTGCCTAATCCTTCATTTTTTTAGCTTTGGTGTTGTGTTGTTTCGCAGTTTCTGGAAGCCCAAGGGAATTTTTGGTGACGGGCGAGACGAGAAGGTTACAATTTTGCGCCCCGTGTCAAACCTTGAATATGGGCTTGAACGGACATTGGCATCAACGTTTGATTTAAACCACAAACATTATGAAGTCATCTTTTGTGTGGCGCGAGCCAGTGACCCGGCTATTCCACTTATCAACAAGTTGATAGCAGACTTTCCGCACGCTGAAGCAAAACTTCTGGTCGGAGATAATCCGATCAGTGACAATCCCAAACTCAACAATCTTGTCAAAGGCTGGCATCAGGCGAAATATCCCTGGGTTGTCATGACTGATAGCAACGTATTATTGCCCAAGACATATCTTGCCGATATATTTGCCCGCTGGACGAAAAATACCGGTCTTGTAGCCTCGCCGCCTTTAGGCACCGAGCCGAAAAATTTCTTTGCCAATCTTGAAGCGGCATTTCTTAATTCTTATCAGGCGCGATGGCAATTGACTTCCGACACCATCGGCAACGGTTTTGCCCAGGGAAAAACGCTGTTCTGGTACCGTGACATCCTCAATAGAGCCGGTGGCATTGAAGCTTTGATATGTGACCTTGCCGAAGACGCCGCTTCAACAAAAATTGTACGCGAACAAGGTTTGAAAGTCCGCCTTACAGCAATGCCATTTGCACAACCTTTGGGGAATAAAAGTTTCAAAGCTGTGTGGAGACGACAAGCACGTTGGGCAAAACTGCGCAAAGATTCCTTTCCTGCGTTTTTTTATCTGGAAATTTTGTCCGGTGTCGTCTTTCCGGCATTATGCCTGTTCCTTGCCTGCTATTTTTCCGGTCTCAGCTATTCTTTGTTATTATTTTATTTTGTCCTCTGGTATTTGACCGAATTTCTTGTCACTTCGGTTGTCGGATGGCCGTTTTCCTTTGCCCAGGCTTTTGCGGATATTGTCCGCGACCTTTTATTGCCGGTTTTATGGCTGACAACGTTTTTCAAACATGACTATGAGTGGCAAGGTCACAATGTCAATCTCAAGAAAAAATAACGCTAGATCGGTTTTTTACGGTTAATCTTTCCGGAACACAAGTCGCCCTAAAAATCCGGTAAAAATGGCAATAAAGACGGCGGCAAAACCGTAGGTCACACTATGGTCACGAGCAAACCGGTAAATGGCATAAGCTGTATGTGCTTTGATAATCTCCAGTTCTGTTGACACGGTTTCAATAAACTCTCCATCGCGAAACAGATAGGCGTGGATGGTATGATGGCCGACCGGAATATTTGCAGGCAATTTGAAATTTGTCGAAAAAAGTGCGGCCGAACCAAATATGACAGCTCCGATATTTTCGCTATAGAGATGTTGCTCGGATTTTAATTTGATCAGTTCGTCACGAAATAGCTTTATCTTTTCCTCATCGCGATCATTACTGAGCAATGGCAGATATTGCAAACCAAGCCCCAATTTTTTATAATTGGCGGCACTTGTTATATCCCTTATTTCGCGTGTCGTTGCCATGGCATAAAACTGCGGAACGCCCGTAAATGTTAATGCATCGGCGTTCACCCAAACACCGAGTTTACGTTTCTTTTCCCGCATCACCATTGGTCGTATCGGCCCTTCCATAACGACAATAATATCATAGCGGCCCTGACGACGCAGATAGGGATCGGCATTTTCCAGAACGCCGGCAATATAAACATTACGGCCAGCAAAATTGGTATCCAGAGTAATGGTATTGGTCGTAACTATAATTTCGATATTTTCGCGTTGTTTTTGTGTGTCAGCAACTGTTTCGGCCTTAACACCGGAAACAAAAACCAATAGACACACAATAGCAAAAAACACCGTTTTCATGGCTAACCGCCAATGATGGAAAGTGAAAACAGTTCGGGCGGACGGACAAATAGTTCAAAACCAAGTCGGGCACAAACCAGCAAAACAAGAAGTGCCAATAACATCCGCAGTTGCTCGGCTTTTAACTTGCGCCCGATCCGCGTTCCATAAGTGGCGCCAACGACACCACCCACCATCAATAAAAAGGCAAGGACAATATCGACAGATTGATTGGTTATGCTTTGAAGTATAGTGGTAAACGCGGTTACAAAAGTTATCTGAAAAAGCGATGTGCCAACAACCACATTGGTTGGCACACGCAACAGATAAATAAGGGCCGGCACCATGATAAATCCGCCCCCCACTCCCATGATAGATGAAAGCAAACCGATGATCAGCCCAATTCCAACAACAGGAATGATGCTCACATATATTTTTGACGCGCGAAACCGCATTTTCAACGGCAGATGATGAACCCAGTTATGCTGGCTCGACCGCCGGACAATGACTGTTTTCCCTTGCCGCGCATTGACGATAGCTCGCCAACTTTCAATTGCCATAAGACTGCCGACACCACCCAAAAGAATGACATAGAGCAACGAAATGATGAGATCCAGTTGGCCCAATTGCCTGAGATAAGTAAATAATGCAATTCCCAGATATGACCCGACCAGGCCACCGACAACAAGCAAAAGGCCGAGTTTAATATCCAGGGTTTTGCGTTTAAAATGAGTCAATGCGCCTGTTACCGAGGATGCAATAACCTGATTTGCACCGGTACCGACAGCAATGGCTGGAGGAACATTATAAAAAATCAGCAAAGGCGTTATAAGAAAGCCGCCACCAACGCCGAACATTCCCGAAAGGAAGCCGACAGCCGCACCCATTCCGATGAGTATCAACATATTGAGCGACATTTCAGCTATCGGCAGATAAATACTCAAATCTTTCACCCAAAGGCCTAGAAAACCTTTTTCCAATCATTAAGCGTTCACAAAACTTTTGCGCTCTATTGGTCTAATATCAACAATGCGTTGATCATTGTCGAGCCTTAATTCACTATTTCACCGAAAAGCTTGATTTCCGGTGACCTGTCGACTTAAGGTTTATCGGAAAATCGTATTCTTGATAGGATATTGCCCAACAATATTCAAACTATTGCGTTGTCAGATGTATTGTTGTGCTAGATCAAAAATTTGCCTGTCAGCAGCATTATGTGATCTTGAGGGCAAGCTGGAACTTAGCACATGCGCAAGATTTTACTCTTTTGGAAAAATGTTTCCTGTCAATTGCGGTTGCCTAAATGACCGCTCGATGTTGCACTTAACCGCTAATTGTCGGCTTTGACATAGAGTTTAAGCGTTTTGGCCGAGCTTACCATCACCAAAAGCGGCAAAGATGAAGTTATTCCTGCTTTAAAAAAAAACGACCGGTTGCATGACAAAATCTGCAACGACATAATTTCTAACGATAAGGAGCCAACCCGCCAGCAAAATGCTGCAGCATTTCGCTCGCACTATCCCGTCGGCATTTAAGCAACTTTAATCGCAGCAAATGACTTTTCTGCTTAATTTATGGCGGCAAAAACCGGAATCAGGCTGTAATGAAAGCAAAATAGCGAACCGGTATTGCTGTTTAAGCATTGCCGAAGGTGCAACAAAGCTCCGCACCTCAATCATCTTGCGTATTTTTAGATCGTTAATTTTCTGACCGTCGGGAAAGTCCCTGCTCATTCATAGTTCTTGCGCAGGCTATCATTTCACCACTTTGTTGGGGATCAAATTTGGGGCTGCCATCACGGCGATTACCGGAAAAACCGTTTATTTGACAACCGATGGTTGATATCCCGTCTTTTTCTGCAAGGATACGTATGACAGGCTTGTTAAAGGTTTTTTTTGTGATTGTTTCGGTTGTTTGTGCGGCAGCATTTTCTGTCGTTGACGGACACTTGCTGGTTTCTTCCAAAACAAAGTTGGCCGGAATTGTGTTTCGTGCTTCTTCCTGTCCATCAAGGGTAGCCTGAATATTTGCAATTTGCCGTTGCAAAGAAGCTATTTGCACAGAAAAACGTGACGCAGCAGCAACTTCGCGCAATTGCCTTGATAGTTCGTCATTGTTTTTCTGATTTTCAGCCGCCAGTTCTTCCGCTTGTTGGGTAAACTCGTGCTTTAATGTGACTTGAACTGCGGCGACCGCATCTTGAACCAGCGTTTGTTTATAAAGATCGTCTTTTTTGCGGTTTTCCCGAGTTCCGTTTTCAATAAGCTGCTCTAATCTGGTAAGGTGGGCAAATAATTTTTCCTGCGTTTGACGGCGCGCATTATATTCGGCTAAAAGTGCGCGAGCAATGTCGTCAAGATAACGTTTAACGCCATCCTCGGCCTGTTGCGGTAAAACTTCCGTCGGCTCTGCCAAATCTTTTTGCGTTTGACTTTCCATCTGATCGCGCTTTTTCATCTGACTGTGAACAAAGCGCAGGCGCTGCGCTATCGTTGATAATGTAACCGGCTCTGATAAAATAGTTTGCGGCCGATAGCGCAAATAGCTTTCTTTTTCAGCTTGACCCGATATTCGCGTAAGACGGTTTATAGACATTGCCCGGCCTTTATACTCAAAACTCGATAGACTCCAGCATTCCGGCCTGTGACGATGACCACCCCAACAAGCCGTCTCAACTCATATCCCGATTTTGGTAAATTTAGCATTAACCCTGTTAAAAGGCCGGAAATCATGCAGTTGCCAAACGCAAAGGGGAATTTTTGAAGTCAATATTGTCTATCAAAGCGAAGTAATATTATTTCTCATAATGAAAAAAGTGTTTTTATATGCTACTCAAATCGAATATTTTTAACATTTTTCTTTCATCTTGAAGTTTGATATGGCAAACGAACCGTTTGAAAAAGAAATGTTATTCTTTTTAATAATGAGATACGGAAAAAGGAATGCCTGAAGGTCATAACAATGAAGTGACGCAGCCAACCCCCACAGTTCCTGCTGTCAGCCTGAGCGATGTAAGCATCGTTTTCAATAATTTTACCGCTGTCAAAAAAGTTAGTCTGGATGTGCTCGATGGGCAGTTTTTAGCTATTGTCGGCCCCACGGGCTGCGGCAAATCGACCCTTCTTAATGTCGCTGCAGGTCTATTGGAACCGGCAACCGGTACATGTGATATTTTTGGACAGCGTCTTTCCGGCATTAATCATAAAGCCGGATATCTATTTCAGACGGATGCTTTAATGCCGTGGAAAACAGCCGTCGATAATATAGCAATCGGTCTGGAAATACGTGGTGTTGCCCGCTCTAAAGCATTGAGTCTGTCGCATGAGTGGTTGGCCCGTGTCGGATTACAGGCTTTCGGCAACCGCTATCCCCATCAATTATCCGGTGGGCAGAGAAAACGCGTAAGTCTTGCGCAGGTTCTGATTCTTAATCCGAAACTGATTTTGATGGACGAGCCGTTTGGGCCGCTTGATGCGCAAACACGGGCTCTTATGGGAGATCTCCTGTTAAAATTATGGTCAAATGACCGCAAGGCCGTTATGTTTGTTACTCATGATCTGGAAGAGGCGATAACTCTTGCCGACAGAGTGGTTATCATTTCTGCTGGCCCTGCCTCGTCAATTAAAGGCGATTATATGATAAATTTGCCGCGTCCGCGCGAATTACAAGAAATAAGGTTAACGCAGGAGTTTGCCGATATTCACCGCACATTGTGGAATGACCTTAAGGAAGAGGTTCTCAAAGCCTATGAACAAGGAGATAGGTCATGAGGCGGATAAATATTTTATTATTGCAGCTTTCTGTTGCTATTATCTTCTTTGGTTTATGGCAAATCGGCACCACACTGCCGCTTATCGACGGCAAACCTCTTTTTCCGCCATTCTTCTTTTCAACCCCGCTCGACATTTTTCAGCGTATTGGTACCGATTTTCAAACCGGCAAGGTCTGGTACCATTTATGGATTACACTTGTTGAAACAATTCTGGCTTTTGCCATAGGTGCAGGCAGTGGCGTGTTAATCGGCTTCTGGTTTGCCCAGAAAAAAATGTTGGCGGCGGTTTTCGACCCCTATATCAAAGCGGCTAATGCTCTACCGCGTGTCGTTCTTGCGCCCATATTCGCCTTATGGTTCGGTCTGGGAATCTGGTCAAAAGTGGCGCTCGGCTTTACACTTGTCTTTTTCGTTGTATTTTTCAACGTCTATCAAGGTGTCAGGGAAGTGAGCCCGACAATTCTTGCAAACGCTCGCATGATTGGCATGAATGAACGTCAGCTTTTGCGTCATGTTTATCTTCCTTCGGCGGTGACCTGGGTGTTTTCCTCGCTTCACACTTCTGTAGGATTTGCCATGGTCGGGGCGGTTGTCGGTGAATATCTCGGCGCATCTGCCGGCCTTGGTTATCTGATATCGCAAGCCGAAGGTGTTTTTGACGTAACCGGCGTATTTTCCGGCATGATGATCTTGACGTTTTTTGTAATTCTGATTGATATTTTCGTAAGTTTTATCGAAAAAAAGCTTCTCATCTGGCGGGCTGACCCGCGAGAAAAACAGTGACGGAGGAATAGTTTAATGAATTTTCTATATCGTTTGGGTCTGGTCGTAGCGGTCATCTTTGGCACTTTGACAGGACATGTTTTTGCCAGCGATGAAGCTGAAAAGAAAGATATCACATTAAGTGTGGGTGGAGCACCGCTATTTTACTATCTTCCCTTGACCATTGCCGAGAAAAAAGGCTTTTTTAAAGAAGAAGGCCTTAATGTGAAAATCGTTGACCTGAAAGGTGGTTCGCAATCTCTGCAGGCACTTTTAGGTGGCTCTGCCGATGTGACAACGGGTGCCTATGATCAAGTCATCCGCATGCATTCCAAAGGTCAGGATGTTCGTGCTGTGTTGGAACTTGACCGTTATCCGGCAATTGTTCTTGCGGTGCGCGCCGATTTGAACGACAAGGTCAAAAAAGTCGGCGATTTGAAGGGCATGAAAATCGGCGTCACAGCCCCCGGATCTTCTACCAATAATTTTCTGAATTATCTGCTTGCCCAGAATGGGCTAAAGCCGGATGAAGTTTCAGTTATCGGCACTGGTGCCGGTGCTACGGCAATTGCCGCAATGAAGCGCGGTGAAATTGATGCTATTGTCAATCTTGACCCTGTCATATCGACATTGATGCATGACCATTTGATTTTCATTCTTGTTGACACAAGAACAGAAGCCGATATGGAAAAAGTATTTGGCGTCAGCACAATGTCATCAGGTGTTCTTTACACAAAAAAAGAATTTATCGACAACAATCCCAACACCGTCCAACACCTTACCAATGCTTTTGAAAAGGCGCTAAAATGGTTGCAAACGGCAACGCCTGAAGATGTCGCCAATACTGTTCCTCCCGAATATATCGGCAATAACCGCGAGGTTTATCTTGATGCGGTAAAACATTCCCTGCCGACCTATTCCCATGATGGAATGATTACCAGAGAAAGTCAGGAAGCAACATTGAAACTTCTTTCCTATGACAAAACAATTACCGATGCGAAAATTGATTTGTCGCAAACCTTCGACGACCGTTTTGTCAAAAAAGCACTCGCTCAACATTGATCACTTGCGCCGGACAATCAACAATATTGTCCGGCCCGTTATAGTTTTGCAAAAACAAACGAAACAATGTCGTACAGCCAAAACGGGAGGATAAGATGGCAGATATTACCGATTGGATCGGAAAAAGCGAAACAACGCAAGATATTATCGATTACGGGCTTGTGCGCAAAATGGCGGCAACACTTGGAACAAAAATTACAGACCCTGCTTGCGCCCTGCCGCATTTGTGGCACTGGATGTTTTTTCAACCGTCAATCCCTTTTAACGGATTGGGCGAGGATGGCCACCCGGCGCGTGGCGGTTTTCTGCCACCCGCCGATAATCGTAACCGCATGTGGGCAGGCGGGCGCTTGCAATTTTTGCACCCGCTTATGATCGGGCACACTGCCAAACGTATATCGACCATAAAAAATATTGTCGAAAAACAGGGAAAAACCGGCGCTCTGCTTTTTGTAACGGTCGAACACAATTATATACAGAACGGACAAAGCGCGGTTTTGGAAGAACAGGATATTGTCTATCGTGAACCATCACCATATTCACCGGCAAAATCCGCACCCTGCCCGTTGGCCGACTGGTCTGAAACCCATCGTTCCAGTCCGGTGACGCTGTTTCGCTATTCTGCCTTGACATTCAACGCCCATCGTATCCACTACGACTATCCTTATGCTACCGGAATTGAAGGCTACCCCGGACTGGTGGTGCAGGGGCAGCTTCTTGCCACACTGGCACTTCGCGCATTTGAAAAAGCAAACAGGCAAGCTGACGTTTGTTATTTCAGTTTTCGCAGTCAACGACCAATTATCAACCCGGACACATTTATAACGGCCGGTAAAATAAGCAATGCCGGAAAAGCCGATCTTTGGGTGGGAAATGATAATGGTATTGCACAAACATGTAATGTCGGTTTTGCCCTAAAATAGATTAATATTGCAAAACGGTTTTAAACATAATTGCCGTCATTGCTCTTCATGACTGAAAGCGCCGAATGAGGAATGGCATTTTCCCGACGTGCAAACAGATATTTTTGTCTACAAATCCGGCATATATGATTGTCATTCATGACTTCAAGTGCACATTAGGCCTAAAATTTTAAAACAAAAAATGCTATTTTTGTTTTGTCAATTTCAAACTGTTTCAAGCTTAAAAGTGAGTAAAATCGACATATGCAATTCGTGGATCCAAATTGTGCGCAACCAGGTTAAACAACAACTTTTCAAAACATAACTGGAAGATATCAAAGTCTAGCATTCTTCAATGCTAACAATGATATTTCCGTAAAACGCAGGCTCCGACTTTTATTGTTTCTAAAAACAATAACAAAAACGACAATAATAACTGCGTTTGGCTGTTTACTGTTGTGGCTTTGAAGGGTTGCACTTGTTTTAAACAATCACCACACCAACATTCTGGCGCGTTGTTTGGCTGACTATAAGTGGTTGGAAAATTCAAAGGAACATAATATGGACTATAAGCACCTTGGCCGTTCAGGTTTAAAAGTTAGCCGTCTTGCATTGGGAACAATGAATTTCGGCTATTTAACGGATGAAAAAGAGGCAGAAAACATTATGGATGGCGCCGTTGATAACGGGATAAACCTTTTCGACACCGCCGATATTTATGGTAGCCGCCAATATCCCGAAATTCCAAAAGGTACCGGCCGTTCGGAAGAATATATCGGTAACTGGCTTAAAAAAAGCGGCAAACGCGACAAGATCGTCCTTGCAACCAAACTCTATCAACCGATGGATTATGGGGTCAATGACCGCCACCTTTCCGCCTACCATATCCGCCGCGCTTGTGATGCAAGTTTAAAACGACTCAAAACAGATCATATCGACATTTATCAAATGCACCACATCGACCGCGCCACCCCATGGGATGAAATCTTTGAAGCCATGGATGTTCTTATCAAACAGGGTAAAATTTCCTATATCGGGTCGTCGAATTTTGCCGGTTGGCACATTGCCACTGCCCGGGAAAAAGCATTAGCCCGTCATATGTTCGGTCTTGTCAGCGAACAGGATGTCTATAATCTTAAAAATCGTTCCATAGAAACCGAAGTTATTCCCGCTTGTCGTTATCATGGTATCGGATTAATTTTATGGAGCCCGCTTGAAGGTGGCCTGCTTGCCGGAGCTCTCGACAAGTTTGAAAATGGCCGGCGTAGTGACTTGAAAGATATGGTCAGCAAATATCATGATCAATTGGTAGCCTATGAAGCACTTTGTCGATCGTTGAACGAACGACCGGCTGACATTGCGCTTGCCTGGTGTCTTGCAAACCCTGTTGTCACCGCCCCTATTCTTGGCCCGAGGACCAAAACACAGTTAGAAGAAAATTTGCGGGCCGTTGATATTTCTTTATCGGAAGAAACACTCAAGAAACTCGACCAAATCTGGCCGGGGCCAAAAGGCGAGGCACCGGAAGCTTATGCCTGGTAAATCCGCCTTTGGCAACAGCCGTCGGTAAAACACCCGCCAATAGGCCTTATCGCCAACACGCTATCAGTGAAATTACGAATAACAATTTTCCGTTTTGCCTTATGCTTTTCAAAGGTGGAAGAAAACCTGCCCGTGCAAACGTCGCGGACAGGTTCCACCATCGTGAAAAGATATCTTTTATAACATTTACAAAACAGCAAAACAGATGGTTATAGCTGGTCATCAATTGCAATGATGACGTTGAAAAAAATTGGCAATCATCTTTTGGTCAAACCCCAGCACATCTTTTAGAATTTCGCTACTATGTTCGGCAAGCATTGGCGGGCGCTGACGCAATGGTGAGGATGTGCCACGAAAACGATAGGGTGGATTAAGCACTTTTGCTTTGCCTGCTTTCGGATGATCGACCTCATTGACCCTTTCGTTTTCGATTGATCGTTCCGAAGTTAGTGCAGCATAAAGGCCATTTACTTCGCCACAAGGAATTTTAATTGCTTCCATACGACGAATTAATTCGGCACGCGGACGTTTTTTGACTTCCTCTTTAATAATCGGGGCAATGATATCGCGATTTTTTGTTCGTTCCAGATTTGTCGAAAATCTCGGATCTTCGGCAATATCCGGCCGCTCGATGACTGTCGTGCAAAATGCGGCAAACTGTTTGTTGTTACCCACAGTAATGACAACCGGGCCATCGGCTGCCTCGAATACGCCGTAGGGGACGATCGCCGGATGGTTGTTGCCCCATTTTTCCGGATCCCGGCCAAGTGCCAGTGCTTCCAAACCATAATAGGCGGTCAATTGAACGGCACTATTATATAACGACATTTCAACATGGCTGCCACAACCGGTTTTTTCTCGTTCATAAAGAGCGGCCAGTATCGCTTGCGCACTAAAAAGACCGGTAAAAAGGTCGACAACGGCAACACCGAATTTTAAAGGAGGTTGCCCCAAATTTCCGTTCATGCCCATAAGACCGGTTTCGCCCTGTAAAACCAGGTCATAACCAAGACGTTCTTTTTCTGAACTGTGACGGTCGTAACCTGAAATAGAACAATAGACGAGTAGGGGATTTATTTGTGCCAGTGCTTCATATCCAATACCCAGCTTTTCTGCCCCGCCATATTTAAAATTTTGAATAAAAACATCAGCATTCTGGACGAGTTTTAGCACAATGGCGAGGTCTTCCGGATCTTCAAAATTAAGACCGATAGATCGTTTATTGCGGTTCATCGAATAAAAGTAGGTTGTGTCGCGTCCGGCAATTTGAATCCCCCAGTCACGCGTATCATCACCACGATCGGGATGCTCGATTTTGATAACATCTGCACCCATATCGCCCAAACATTGCGCAGAACAGGGGCCCGCAAGAATCCTTGACGCATCAATAACCTTGAGTCCCGCCAGCGGTAGACCCGGTATCGGTTTTCTAGTGCCCAGTAACGGTTGTCTAGTGTTTGTATTTCCTTTCACTGTTTCCTCCTTCGATCGTTTGGCTGTTTTTCAGCAGCTGAACGATTCCCAATAACTGTTTTTTCACTCCCCCCAACAAAAGCTCCTTGCTGATTATTTCTGCCGGACCCGCCACATTGATGGACATAACAGGCAACCCCTCTCCCGGATTAAAACCTGCGGCAATAGCATTGACGTTTTGCTGCCAATCCTGAAACGATGTGCAACAACCGGTTGTCTCATGCTCGAAAATTGCCTTTTCAATATCGCCATAGATTTCAGGCCAGACAATTTCGTCCCGACGGCGAATATCATAAAAAATGGTTTCGCGGTCTTTTTTGGAGCTGGCGGCAAGTATTGCCCGTCCCATTGCACTATTGATGATGGAAATACGTGTACCCACACGCGTTGGCAGCACCGAGCCGCGTTGCGGCGTACAATATTCCAGATAAAGCGCACTGCGATGGTCGGCTGTCCCCAACCCTACGGATGCATTATTTGTATCGGCCAGTTCCTGCATATAAGGTTTGGCAATATCACGAATAGCCAAGCTTGAAAGCATAGTTGTGCCAAGTGTAATTACGGCCGTTCCAAGCCGATATTTTCCCTTGCTTTCTACGTAATAGAGATAACCCAGACGGGTCAGTGTATAGGTTAGCCGCGAGACAGTCGAACGTGGCAGATCGCAGCGTTCGGCAATATCATTATTGGAAAGCAGAACATCGCCATGGCGAAAACAGGAAAGAACCTTTAATCCGCGCCCCAACGCTGTGACAAAATGACGTTCAGTGCTTCTGTCAACCTTATTGCTATCGGTTAACGGAATTTCAACTGATTGGATCGGTGTTCTTTTGCGCGCCATAATCTTATCCTGTTATTTACGGAAAAAATTCGCAATGATGGTTTGTGCCTCATCGCTCACGCGCAATTTGTGAAATATTTTTGCTTCATCTTCAAGTATTGTTTCGATCAGGGCAAAATTTCGGCTTTTCAGCATTTTTTTGGTTGTCAATACTGATTGAAATGGCAAACCGGCTAGCCGCTCAGCTTTTTCAAGAGCGTGTTGTGTTGCCGTGTTATCATCAACAATTTCATTAATAAGACGAAACTGATGTGCATCCTCGGCAGTGAAAAAATCTCCAAACCATAACAGCTCGGCGGCCTTTTTATATCCGGCAGCAAGCGGCAGATAAAATGTCGAGCCACCTTCCGGTGATAGTCCGAGCAAGCTGAAAGGCAGTCGAAAACGGGCGCTGTTTCCACAATAGGCAAGATCACAATGGTTGAGCATTGTCGTGCCAATCCCGACAGCATAACCTTCAACCGCCGCGATGACAGGTTTTTTCATGGCATGGAGTGTCAACAACAATTGAAGACCGAAAGACCGTTCTTCCTGGTCCAAAAATTTTTTTTCGGTAAAATCTTTAAGGTCGTTACCGGCAGTAAAACAGCCACCTTGCCCTGACAGGACAATGACGCGTATATCATCATTGGCGTCAGCCGCCGTCAATTCTTGCGTCAAAAGCTGATAGGTCTGTCGATCCAATGCATTGCGTTGTTGCGGGCGGTTGATAACAAGCTGGCGCACATGGGCAGAAAAAGAACTGACAAGGATTTTATCCTCCATAAATAGCCCCCCTGTTTTCTAGGCGCTCAAAGGCACTTCGATATTCTTGGCACAGCTTTGCTATAACTTCGCCTACCGGTAAAATTTCGTCGATATTGCCCACACCTTGCCCCGCCCCCCAAATATTTTTCCAAGGCTTGACTCGCCCGGAACCAAAATTTGTTGTCACACCGGCTTCAAGATTATCAGGATCAAGACCTGACTGAATGATACTTTGCCTGAGATAATTGCCCTTCACACCGGTAAAAAATGGTGTGTAAATAATTTCGGACGCATCCGATCCGACAATCATTTTCTTATAGTTATCAACCGCATTTGCTTCTTTTGTCGCAATAAAACGGGTGCCGATATAAGCGGCATTTGCCCCCATTGCTTGAGCTGCCAAAATATCGTCACCGCGCGAAATTGCCCCTGAAACAACAATAATGCCATCATAAAAGCGGCGTATTTCACCAACAAGGGCAAACGGACTGAGTGTACCGGCGTGGCCACCAGCACCGGCGCAAACAGCGATCAGCCCATCAACCCCTTCGCTCAACGCTTTTTTTGCATGCCTGAGGCTGATGACATCATGAAGCACAACGCCACCATAGTTATGAACAGCTTGTACCACCTTACCCGGTGCATGAAGTGATGTGATAATAATGGGCACTTTATGGTCGATACAAACTCCAAGGTCATGATCAAGACGATCATTGGTTTTATGGACAATCAGATTGACAGCATAGGGTGCAGCATTGATGCAATTTCCGTTTGCCAAAGCCTGTTTGATGCCCTGTTCGATTTGCGCCAATAATGGCGAAAGCAGTTCTTTTTTTCGGGCATTCAGCGCCGGAATAGATCCGATAATGCCATGACTGCATTCGGCAATAACAAGTTCTGCATTGGAAACAATAAAAAGCGGCGATGCGATAACCGGTAACGCCAGGCGATTGATGATTTCATTTAAAACCATGATTTAATCCTGTGCCAGATAAAGTTCGTGCAATGCATGGAGGTCAACATCGCGAGCCGGTTGCTTGAGCAGAATTTTGCCGTCACGCATGAGATAGACAAGATCGGCAACATCGACTGCCATATAGGTATTTTGTTCGACCAGAACCATCGTCACACCCTTTTCCTTGAGCTGGCGGATAATATTAAAAACTTCTTTGACCATAACCGGCGACAGTCCCAATGATGGTTCGTCAATAAGCAGAATCTGCGGCTCAGACATCAAAGCGCGTGCCATTGCCAGCATTTGCGCTTCTCCCCCTGAAAGCGAGCCCGCCAACTGCAAACGGCGTTCCTTCAAACGAGGAAACAGGGCATACATTTCATCTTTCTTGTCGGAAAATTTTGCCCGGCAACGCTTGGCAAAGGCACCAAGAGCGAGATTTTCTTCAATTGTCATGTCGGGAAAAATCATCCGCCCTTCAGGAACCATTGAAAGCCCCATAGAGGTAAAATCCCAGGTCTTTTTGTCGGCAATAGATTTTCCGTTGATTTCAATGGCGCCTTCATATGGCAACAATCCGGTAATAGCGCGCAACAATGTAGTTTTTCCCGCGCCATTGGGGCCGACAATTGTTGTTAGTTGCTGTTGTGGAAACTCTAGCGACACATCCCACAAAATTGTAATGGCACCATAACCGGTCTTTAAATTCCTAATCGTCAACATGGGTTGTACCTGTATAACTTTCTATTACTTTTGGGTTGGTAAAGACATCCCGTGGTGTGCCATCGGCGATCAGTTGACCAAAGTTGAGCGCAATAACACGCGAACATAGTTTGGAAATGGTTTCAATATCATGCTCGACAATAATAATTCCGATGCCTAAGGACGTGTTGATTTGCTGCAGTTTTTCCATAAACATGCGCTTGGCCTGACTTTCCAGACCAGCCAACACTTCATCAAGCAGTAATAATTTCGGTTTTGTCGCCAGCGCCTTGGCAATTTCCAGCCTTTTGAGTTCCTGCATGGCAAGTTCGGTTGCCGCATCACTGTCGGCTTTATTTTTTATTTCCAGAAGATCAAGAATGTCGTCTATATAATGTGGGTCATTTTCACCGGCACCAAAGGCTTGCGCGACAATCAGGTTTTCGCGCACAGTCAGATGACGCATCGGTTTTGGAATTTGGAAGGTGCGCCCAAGTCCGCGATGCGCCCGTTTATAAAGTGCCAGCCGGCTAATTTCATGATTGTCCATCGTAATATATCCGGTAGCCGGGCGAACAAGTCCCGAAACCGCATTGAAAAGCGTTGTTTTGCCAGCACCATTAGGGCCGATCAAGCCCAGAATCTCGTCGGTACCCACCGCAAACGAAACATCGTTGACGGCAACAAGCCCACCAAAACGCACAGTGATATTGCTAATTTTAAGCATGGGCTTTCCTGTTCTTCGCGAAGATCGACAATAATCCGTTCGGCGCAATCAAAATAAGAAGCGCCAAAATAATTCCCAAAATAATTTGATGTCCGACGGAAGTATTGAAAACTATTGCAAAAAATTCCTTGGCGACAATTTGGTCGAAGAGATAAACAACAACAGCCCCGATAACAGGCCCCCACAATGTACGGGCACCGCCAAAAATTGCCGCAATAATCGGTAATAGACTCCAATTGCTGGAAAAGGCATCATCCGGATTGATCGAACCAACAATATGGGTATTAAAGGCACCAATAATGCCGGCAATAAAAGCCGATAACAACAGAATGAAAAACTTGAGTTTAACGGCATTAACTCCGACAACCAGACATGCGTCTTCGCTTTCCGATATTGCCTTGAGTGCAAGCCCGCTTCTTGATTTTAAGATTAAACTATAAATGAGAACAATAACCAGTATGATTGCCAGCATCAGGAAAAATGCACCAAAACGCTGGGAAAAATCGACACCGAAAATTTCGGGAAGAGGCGGTATCGACGCTATACCGGCAGAACCGTTTGTCAATTCCGGCAACTCGACAGCAATGGTATTAAATATCTGCGCATAGGCAAGAATTGCCAAAGCAAAATAGGAACCAGATAGACGGATGATCGGCAACATTAAAACAGCCGATAGGGATGCTATCACTCCGGCAAATGGAATTGCCAGAAAAATCGGTATGCCATAGCGTATTGAAAAAATAGTCGTAGCATAAGACGCTATGCCGAAAAACGCGGAATGACCAAAACTTGTCATGCCACCAAGATTGGACAGCATAGCCCAAGACAGTGCCAGACCGGCTATTACCAATGAAGATATCATGGTCATAAGATAATAGTCATTCAAAAAAAATGGCATAATGATCACAACGAGTATAAGACATACGACAGGGATAAAAACAGAAATTCGTAACATTTTTCATTATCCCCTTCTTTGTGCTTTGCCAAAAAGGCCATTGGGCAAAAATACCAGAACAGTCAGGAACAAAAGCATCGCCACCATATTGGCAAACGATGCGCTAAAGTAGCTTTCCGTCAAAGTTTGTGCGAGTGCGAGTAAAATGGAACCGACCAGAACACCGGGAATAGAACCAATTCCGGCAAGAACAGTTATGACGAAGGCCTTGATTGTCAGCATATGACCCAAACTGGGGGTGACCGGTTGAAATGTATAAAGTGCAATACCGGCAACTGACGCCAGAAACGCCGCCAGAACAAACGAGAGAAGTTCTGTGCGGACCGGATTGATGCCCATCAGTTTTGATGCGTCCCGATTTGACGTTACAGCACGTACCGCGCGTCCGTACCAACTGTTTTTCAGCCAAAGCCACAGTGCTGCCATCAGAAGAACAGACAGGACAAGGGCAATAATCTGGCTATAGGTGGCAAATATATCGACAGCAAGAAGCGGCTCGACAGTCTCCTGCATTTGGGCACTCATGCGCGGTTCGTTGCGCGCAATAATAAGAAGTGCATTGGTAATAATAATACCGAATGAATAGGTAAAGATGAGCGAATTCAACTCGCGTTGTTTGGTTATGAAAGAAAGAAGGATAAAGATAAGACTGGCAACAAGGCCGACCAGCGCAAACGCCACCGGAATTGACAAATAAGGGTTATAGCCCCACTGACTTTCAAACATATAACCAACATAGGCCGCCAACAGAACAAGCTCTCCGTGGGCAAGATTGATGATTTTCATTGCGCCGAAAACCAGAGCAAGTCCAAGGGCAATCAAAGCATAAACAGCACCAATAATGAGAGCTGTAAGAATTGCAGGTAGCAATAAATCCATCACATCACTCTTAATTTTTAAGGAAAACTTCATCACGCCTGCCTGCAGGCGAAATGGCTAATTAACCGCTACCATGGCCGTGCCGGCAATATCAGTGGCTTATTGGCAATATCGACAGGCGATACAATCGGCAATTCCTTGCCCTGATGCTGTGCCATGCGCAGGGAAAAATAGACATTTTCACCCGTGTCATCGAATTTGATTTTGCCAATTAGACTATCGACTTCTTCGGCGCGCATTTCCTCGGCAAGCAATTTCCGGTCAAATGATCCTTTTTTTGCCAGACGTTCTATCGCGTCAAAAACCAATTTTGCCTGCACGTAACCGTAAACCGATTGATAATCGACATCCTTGCCGACCATTTCGTTATATTTTTTCTGGAAATCCTGGCCTTCTTGCCCGTTAAACGCAATCGGAAAAGCGACCAGCGCACAACCGATGACATTCTCCATCAAATCGGGAAAATCGGTTTGCATCTGTGTTGTCGCGACACTCCAGGTACCGACCATGGCCTTGACATCCGGTTTGATGAGTTTTGCCGCACGCAATATGCCGATATAATCATTTTCGTAAACGATCATCAGTATAACATCAGGCTTATCACGCAGCCTTATGCGATTGAGAAGCGGCTGGAAATTGGTCGTCGAAGTGTCGAACGGATATTCGACAAAGTCGATCTTTTGTTCTTTCAAGTGAGCAACCACCGATTTCGCAAGCAAACTTGGCGCATCACTACGTGTATTGATCAAAATTGCCACTTTTTGCGGCTGGATTTCATCAAGCATGGTGTTGACAGCGCGTGCATATCCACCATTGTTGTTGACGCGAAAAAAAGTCATCAAACCACGTTTGGTCAAGTCCTGCGAAACAGCCCCGGCTGTCATATAAGTCACACCATAACGGTTGGAAACTTCCGATGCCGGGCCGATAATATTCGACGCATAACCACCGATAATGGCAACATCGCCGTTGCTGATAAACTTTTCTACTGCTGTAACAGCTTTAGCCGCAGTGCTTTCGTCGTCAATAATATCCAATTTTACTTTTATCGGGCTATTAAGGTTATGCATATATTCAGCGACCTTCATACCTTGACTATAAGCTTGTCCGGCTCTGGCAAAAGCACCTGTTAACGGTAAATGGGCGCCAACAATATATTCTTGCGCCGAAGAAGCTGAAATGAAATTTGAAAGCCAGATTCCGATAACAGCCACAAATAGGAATTTCTTATGAAACATATATTATCCTCCCAATTTTTATTATTTTTATTATTGTTTATTTACTTCCCTTCCAGAACAATTTTCTTTCACTCAATAAAATCAAACTACTCTTAAATAAAATATACCAACAAAAAGATAGTATCTTCACTGACCACGTTTATCGATCAAGCTTATTCTCGGCCAGAAAAGACTGCCTACTTACTCCCGACAGTCGATCTAAAGTTACGATAACCAATTCATTTTCAAGCGTCAATCTTTTTCTGCACAGTGGAATATTTATTCGATAATCTTTGAAGCGCTGTTTGAATTCAACCTAACGAATTGTATTTACGCCCGTTTTATTGCAAAAAACCGCAGTCAAGAAGACAATTTCCGTGGCTTAAAACAAAATTGTAATTAAAATTCCATCTTTGATATTGCAATTTATTTTCCATTATGCAGAATATTGTTGAGGATTTATGAGACCGAGTTGTTATTGCGGCTTATTCCCATTGTTAGAAATTCGCGATTTTTCAATGGGTTCGGTCATTTGATATTCATGGGAGGTTGTTATGGCGGGTGTGGTTTCATATGAAATTCGTGAAGGTGTAGCGGTCATAAAACTTGACAACCCACCGGTTAATGCCTTGTCGCATACTTTGCGGGCTGAACTTGACAATGTTCTGGACAAAATAGCCGGTGATAAAGCCATCAGTTCTGCCGTTATCACGTCAAACTTGAAGACTTTCATTGCCGGTGCCGACATTGGCGAATTTGGCAAACCTGCACATTCACCGACATTAATAGATATTATTAACAAAATCCGTTATTTCGACATACCGGTTGTCGCAGCAATCAATGGCGTTGCATTTGGTGGCGGGGCCGAAATTGCTTTAAGTTGTTGCAAGCGTATCGGCGGTAAAAACGCGCAAATTGGTGTGCCTGAAATCAATCTCGGGCTTATTCCCGGCGCTGGTGCCTTGCAGTTTTTACCACCGCTTATTGGTGTGGAAAAAACTTTTGAAATGGCCAATAGTGGCAAACCGGTTTCGGCAAAAACCGCCCTTGCTTTAGGGATTGTGTCACAAATAGCCGAAGGTGATCTTGTTGGCGAAGCTGTCGGGGAAGCAAAAAAACTTGCCAATGCCCAAAAAACTAATCGGCCCGATGACAATGCACCTATCTGCACAGGTGATAAAAAAGCCTTTGAGGCGCTTGCTGCCAAAACAAAAAATGCAAATCGCGATAATCCCGCTATTGATGCCTTGATCGACGTTATGCATGCCGGATTTTATGAAAATTTTGCCGAAAATCTGCAACGGACACGCATGCATTTTGTCGCTTTACAAAATGACGAGCGCTCAAAAGCAATGCGATATGCGTTTTTTGCCGAACGTAGCGCGGTAAAAATTGACACTGGCGATACCAATCCTGTCGAAATAAAAAGCATTGCCGTTATCGGAGCGGGAACGATGGGGACTGGTATTGCCATGGCCTGTGCAAGCAATGGTTTTCCTGTAACATTGATCGAGATGAGCAGCGAGCCGCTCGAGCGCGGTTTGAAAAAAATTTCCGATACCTATTTGAGCCTTGTCAAACGTGGTCGCCTTAGCGAAGAAGCCGGGAAAAAATGCATTGGTGCCATTAAAGGTACAATCGGGCTTGAACAGGCTGCTGATGCCGATCTTGTCATTGAAGCTGTTTTTGAAGATATGGCGGTTAAAAAGGAAATCTTTGCCGCTCTTGACAGAATAGTAAAGCCGGCGGCCATACTTGCCACCAATACGTCTTATCTTGATGTCAACGAAATTGCCGGCGTTACGCAACGTGCCGAAAATATTCTGGGACTGCATTTCTTTTCGCCAGCCAATATCATGCGCCTTCTTGAAGTTGTAAGGGCAGAAAAAACGGCATTGCCAGTTTTGGCTGGTGCGGTAAATTTTGCCCGCAAAATCGGAAAAATACCGGTTGTAGTCGGTGTATGTTATGGTTTTGTCGGAAATCGTATGCTTGCGCGGCGAACTATTGCTGCCGAAAAATTGTTACAGGATGGCGCTCTACCCTGGCAAGTCGATAAAGCAATGACCGATTTCGGTTTTCGTATGGGGCCATTTGCTGTTTCCGATCTTGCTGGGCTTGATATCGGTTGGAGCAATCGCAAAGCAACCGGCCAGATCTTTCCAATTGCCGATGCTATTTGTGAACTTGGATATTTTGGCCAAAAAACCGGGCGCGGCTATTATATCTATAAAGATGGCTCACACACTGGCGAGCGCGACCCCGAAATAGAAAAGCTTATTGAAGATGTATCAAAAAAATCGGGAATCAAGCGCCGTGAAATCACAGAAGATGAAATCATTGAACGCCTCATTTACCCGATGATCAATGAAGCAGCCCGAATTATCGAGGAAGGCATTGTTTCGCGAGCGCGCGATATTGATGTCATCTGGCTCAACGGTTACGGCTGGCCGATCTGGCGCGGTGGCCCGATTTATTATGCCGATCATAAGGGATTGAAGATCATCGCCGAAAGGCTTGAACATTATGCCCGGCAATTGGGTGACGATAGCCTGTATCCGGCCCCGCTTCTGGAACATTTAGTAAAAACAAACGGACGTTTTGAAGCCTGATAGCACTATTGTTTATAGCCTTGTCTGCCAACTGGGGGAGCAGACAAACTTCTTTTTAAAGAAGCTTTGAAGTTTGGGAGAGAGAAGATGAACGAAGCTGTTATTGTATCAACAGCAAGAACACCAATTGGCAAAGCCTATCGCGGCAGTCTCAATATGACCCACGGTGCCGATTTGGCTGCCCATTGTATTGGCGCGGCATTGGCGAAAGCAAAAATCGATCCGGCAATTGTCGAGGATGTGGTTATTGGTTGCGGCTTTCCGGAAGGGGCAACTGGAGGAAATGTTGCCCGCCATGCCTCTCTTATTGCTGGTCTTCCGGTAAAATCGGCCGCTGTTACTGTCAGTCGTTTTTGTGCATCCGGCCTTCAGGCCATTGCCGATGCCGCCCACCGGATTATGTGTGGCAACGTTGCTGTTATGATTGCTGGCGGGGTTGAATCTATTTCGCTTGTTCAGCCTTTTGTCCGCCGCGATCTCGTAGCTAATGTCTGGCTCAAAAGCCATTTTCCGCAAATCTATATGTCGATGATCGATACCGCCGATCTTGTTGCCGAACGCTACCATATTTCGCGCCAAGCTCAGGACGAATTTTCCCTCGAAAGCCAGAAGCGCACCGCGCATGCTCAAGAAGCCGGGCTTTTTAACGATGAAATCGTGCCGATAACAACCGTTTGCTCGCTAACAAACAAAGAAACCGGTGAAACGACACAGAAAACTGTTACCCTTGAAAAAGACGAAGGCAACCGCCCCACAACATCGCTGGAAGCACTGTCAAAACTGAAACCGGTTAACGATGAGCGTTTTGTGACGGCTGGTAACGCCAGCCAGCTATCGGATGGAGCTTCAGCCAGTGTATTGATGTCGGCAAAAGAAGCAGCAAAACAAAATCTGCAGCCACTTGGTGTCTTTCGTGGTTTTACCGCTATCGGTTGTGCACCCGAAGAAATGGGGATTGGTCCGGTTTTTGCCGTTCCCCCCCTTCTTGAACGACACGGGCTGAAAATCGCCGATATCGGGTTGTGGGAAATGAACGAAGCATTTGCCTCGCAGTCAGTTTATTGCCGTGACACTTTGGGGCTTGATCCCGAGATTGTTAATGTCAATGGCGGTGCCATTTCCATTGGCCACCCTTTCGGCATGAGCGGTGCCCGTCTGGTTGGTCATGCGCTTATCGAAGGTAAAAGACGTGGTGTGCGTTATGCGGTTGTAACGATGTGTGTTGCCGGTGGCATGGGATGCGCTGGCCTTTTTGAAATCAATTGAGGTGTGACTATGGATTTGCGTTATACTGACGAAGAAGTGAAATTTCGCAATGAATTACGGCATTTTTTCCAAAATAAAATACCGAAGACCATTCGTGATAAAGTAAGTGCGGGCGCGTCGCTGACCAAAGAAGAAATGATAACTTCACAACGTATTCTTAATGGCGAGGGACTTGCGGTGCCGCACTGGCCTGTCGAATGGGGTGGGCGCGACTGGACACCTATCCAGCGTTATATTTTTACCGAAGAAATCCTTTATAATGCTGTGCCACTACCCTTACAATTCAATTGTTTTATGGTCGGCCCTGTCATTGCCACGTTTGGCTCACAGGCGCAAAAAGAACGTTTTCTAAAACGGGTTGCCAATCTTGACGACTGGTGGTGCCAAGGTTTTTCCGAACCCGGTGCCGGATCCGATCTTGCTTCTCTCAAAATGCGAGCCGTGCGCGAGGGTGACCACTATATCGTCAATGGCCAAAAAACATGGACAACACTCGGGCAATATGCCGACTGGATTTTTTGCCTTGTGCGCACCGACCCGAACGTTAAAAAACAGGCGGGCATTTCATTTATTCTTGTCGATATGAAAACACCCGGTATCACTGTTCGCCCGATTATCACAATCGACGGCCGCCATGAAGTCAATGAAATTTTCTTTTCCGATGTCAAAGTACCGATCGAAAATCTGGTAGGTGAGGAAAATAAAGGATGGTCATATGCCAAGTTTCTTCTTGCCAATGAACGCTCCGGTATCGCGCGGCTGGGGCTGACAAAAGAACGAGTATCGCGCATCAAAAGGCTTGCAAAAACTGTTCCTTTTCACGACCGTACCATGTGGGAAAACCCCGGCTTTCGTGAACGGCTGGCATGGCTCGAAATTGAATTGAAGGCCCTCGAGATTACGCAAATGCGTGTTCTTTCCAAACAGGTTGCTGGCAATAAAGCACCCGATCCTGCTTCATCCATTCTTAAAATAAAAGGCTCGGAACTTCAGCAGTTATCAACCGAGCTTTTGGAAGAGCTGGCCGGGCCATTGGTGCTTAATGGAACAGATGCACCCGTCATCCCCGATGGCTTTGACTGGGTTCGCGGTATACCGGCGCTTTATATGAATACACGTAAGGTTTCAATCTATGGCGGCTCGAACGAAATTCAGCATAATGTAATTGCAAAAGCAATTTTGGGATTGTGAGACAAAAATGGATTTTCAACTTAATGAAGAACAATCACTGCTGGAAAACAGCATTAGCCGTTTTGTTCAGGAAAAATTTTCAACACTAGAAAATATTGACAAAGCGCGCGAAAATATATGTGGCTTCAGCGATGCCGACTGGCAACAAATTGTCGAAATGGGACTGACAATGATGCCGTTTTCTGCGGAAGATGGCGGCTTGGGCTATGGCATGGAAGAAACTGGCATTGCCATGTCGGCTCTTGGCCGCGGTCTTGTTGGCGCTCCATACCTTAATAATATTGTCATTCCCGGTGCTGTGTTGCGTGAAGGTGGTGATAAACAGCAGAAACAGCGTTTGCTTGCCCCGATGATGGAAGGAAAAGAGCGTATTGCCTTTGCCCACGGTGAAGCAACAACCTTTAATGATCCCTTCCACATTGAAACGACAGCAAAAAAAGACGGCAGTCATTATATCCTCAATGGCACAAAGGTTGTTGTGCCTTATGCGCAAGGAGCCAATTATTACCTTGTCAGTGCCCGCACAAGCGGCAGTAAACTTTCCAGAGAAGGTCTCAGTCTTTTTATTGTGCCCGCCGATACAGCAGGAATAAATGCCGAGCATTTTAGAAGTGCTGATGGCGGGCGAGCCTCTCAACTTTCTTTCAAGGACGTAAAAATCGATGCACCGAATATCATCGGCAAAGAAAATGATGCGGGCTCCATTATCGAACGCGCATTCCAGGAAGGTATGGTTGCCTTGATGGCTGAAGCTGCCGGTATCATGGATGCCTTACTTGTCCTTACCGTTGATTATTTGAAACAGCGCCATCAATTCGGTGTTGCTATCGGAACCTTTCAGGCTTTGCAGCATAAAGCCGTCGATATGATGATTGCTGGCGAACAGGCTCGTTCAATGAGCTATTATGCCATGATGATGCTCAATAATAGCGATCCTGAAGAGCGCCGTGCAGCGCTTTCGGCGGCGAAAGCACAAATCAACAAATCGGCGCGTTTTGTCGGCCAAACATCTGTACAATTGCATGGCGGAATCGGCATGACAATGGAATATATCGGTGCCCATTATTTTCGTCGTTTGACAATGATTGAAGCACTCTTTGGCAGCACCGATGTTCATATCGAGAATGTCGTTCATTACGGCAAACTCGTTGCATAACACTCTATCTGTCAGGACGCGCAAAACAGACAGGAAAAATGATTGGATTTAAGGCAATGTTGCTTCTATACATTGTAAAACCAACCGAATAAAATCATAGCCGGACTGGAAGCAATCAGCGGTTTTAATAAAAGGATGAGCCGATGAAATTATTGGTAGCTGTAAAACGTGTTATTGATTACAATGTTAAGGTACGGGTCAAAAGCGACGGAACAGGTGTCGAGCTTGCAAACGTCAAAATGTCGATGAATCCGTTTGACGAAATCGCGCTTGAACAGGCCATTCGGGAAAAAGAGGCAGGCCATGCAAGTGAAGTTGTTGCTGTAAGCATTGGGCCGCAGGCCGCCCAGGAAACGTTACGTACTGCCCTTGCGATGGGTGCCGACCGGGCAATTCTTGTGGCAACCGATGAAGAAGTCGAACCTCTTTCGGTAGCAAAAGTTTTAAAGTCGGTAGTTGACATTGAAAAACCTGACATGGTTTTTCTCGGCAAACAGGCCATTGATGACGACTCTAACCAGACAGGTCAAATGCTTGCCGCATTGCTTAATTGGGGCCAGGCAACCTTTGCTTCAAAACTCGAAATTAAAGATGGCGAAGCGGAAGTAACTCGTGAAGTCGATGGTGGCCTCCAGACAATCGCCGTCAAATTGCCAGCCGTCATGACCGTTGATCTGCGGCTTAATGAACCGCGCTACGCTTCTCTTCCCAATATTATGAAAGCACGCAAAAAAACTATCGAGCAAAAAACATTTGCCGATTTGGGTGTCAGCAATCAACCTCGCCTGAAAGTCCTCAAGGTGGAAGAACCACAAACGCGTAAAGCTGGGGCCAGGGTTAAAGATGTTGCCGAACTTATTGAAAAATTAAAACACGACGCTGGTGTCCTGTGAGCATTAAGAGAAGGATATTTAAATGACCATTCTGTTATTGGCCGAACATGATAACAAGACCTTGTCAGAACAGACAGCGAAAGCTTTAAGTGCGGCACACAAAATCGGTGGTGATGTCGATATTCTTGTGTGCGGGAAAAATGCACAATCGGTCGCCGACGAGGCAGCAAAATTGACGAATGTTCGCAAAGTACTTCTGGCCGAAGCCGATTATCTTGAACAGCAACTGGCCGAGCCTGTTGGCGCAACAATTGTAGCGCAAAGTGATGCTTATGACGTTTTGATGGCAGCTTCGACGACCAATGGCAAAAATATTATGCCGCGTGTTGCAGCTCTTCTTGATGTAATGCAAATTTCCGATATTATCGAGGTTGTTTCGCCTGATACGTTCAAGCGGCCAATCTATGCCGGCAATGCCGTTGAAACCGTTCAATCGCAAGACACAAAAAAAGTAATCACCGTCCGTACAGCATCGTTCAAAGCTGCACCGGCAGATGGTGCGGCAGCCGTCGAGAAAATTGCTCCACAAGCCGATCCTTGCCTGTCACGCTATATCGGCGAAACAGTCGAAAAAACCGATCGGCCGGAACTTACCTCGGCAAAAATCATCGTCTCCGGCGGGCGTGGTCTTGGTTCGGAAGAAAATTTTATGGCCATTCTGCTGCCTCTTGCCGACAAGCTTGGTGCGGCAATAGGCGCAAGTCGTGCCGCTGTTGACGCCGGCTATGCCCCCAATGACTGGCAGGTCGGACAAACCGGAAAAGTCGTTGCTCCGGAACTTTATATTGCTGTTGCAATTTCGGGGGCGATCCAACACCTTGCCGGTATGAAAGATTCTCGCGTTATCGTTGCCATCAACAAAGATGAAGATGCACCGATGATGCATATTGCCGACTATGCATTGGTTGGCGACCTTTTTGAAGTTATTCCAGAGCTGGCAAAGGCACTTTGAAATGAATGAACTACCCCCTCGCGATAGTATGGAATTTGATGTGGTCATTGTCGGGGCTGGCCCGGCTGGCCTTTCCGCTGCTATTCGCCTGAAACAGATAAATTCTGATCTTTCGGTTGTCGTTTTGGAAAAGGGGGTAGAGGTTGGTGCCCATATTTTGTCTGGTGCAGTGGTTGACCCGATTGGCATCGATACTTTGTTACCGGACTGGCGCGAGCAAGAAGACCGCCCGCTAAAAACGGAAGTCACCGAAGATCACACGCTTTTATTGGATGAAACGACAGCAACGCAAGTTTCGCATCGTATTATGCCCAAATTTCTATCCAACCACGGCATGTTTATTGTTTCTTTAGGCAATGTCTGCCGATGGCTGGCAAAAAAAGCCGAAGCTCTGGGGGTTGAAATATATCCAGGTTTTGCTGCAACCGAAGTTCTATACAACAAGCATAATGCGGTTATCGGCATTGCTACCGGCGATATGGGAATTACCAAAGATGGCAGCCACGGGCCAAACTATATGCGCGGCATGGAACTTCTTGGCAAATATGTGCTGATTGGTGAAGGTGCCCGTGGTTCGCTTGCCAAAACAATTATCAAGAAATTTGCACTTGATAAAGGACGCTCGCCACAAAAATTCGGCATCGGTATCAAGGAATTATGGGATATTGATCCATCAAAACATCGTCCGGGATTGATCCAGCACACACTTGGATGGCCGCTTGACGACAAAACGGGTGGCGGTTCTTTCCTCTACCATCTCGAAGATAATCAGGTTGCCGTGGGCTTTGTTGTTCACCTCAATTATAAAAATCCCTATCTTTCACCTTTTGAAGAATTTCAACGGTTCAAAACACATCCGGTCATTTATTCGGTATTTGAAGGTGGAAAACGTGTCGCCTATGGTGCACGGGCACTGACCGAGGGTGGCTGGCAATCGGTACCAAAATTGACCTTTCCCGGTGGCGCATTGATTGGCTGTTCGGCGGGCTTCATGAATGTTCCCCGTATTAAAGGTTCGCATAACGCAATTTTATCAGCAATATATGCAGCCAACGCAATAGCTGGCGCCATTGCCGCAAATCGCAGTCATGACGAAGTTGTTGAAATCGACAAGGGCTGGCAACAAAGTGCCATCGGCAAAGATCTTTATCCGGTACGCAACGTTAAACCGCTATTATCCAAATATGGCACGAAAAATGGTGTCCGTTTAGGTGGCTTTGATATGTGGTGCCAGACATTGTTCCATTTTTCTTTCTTTGGCACCATGAGCCACGGAATGCCCGATTATGCCTGTCTGGAACCGGCCGAAAAACATAAACCGATCGACTATCCAAAACCCGACGGCGTTATAAGTTTTGACCGTCTTTCAAGTGTCTTTCTTTCCAACACCCATCATGAGGAAGACCAGCCACTGCACCTGAAGATAGGATCAATGGACCTTCAGGAAAAATCGGAACTTTATATTTATGCCGGGCCTTCAACACGCTATTGTCCAGCCGGTGTTTATGAATGGATAGAAAAGGATGGCCGTGAAACCTATGTCATCAACGCGCAAAACTGTGTCCACTGTAAAACATGCGATATAAAGGATCCTAACCAGAATATAACATGGACATGCCCGCAAGGCGGCGAAGGGCCGGTCTATCCCAATATGTAGAAATAGCCTGTCCTAACACCGGATAAGTTTCGGCGGTATCAAAAGAGAACGCACAACTTACAGCGACGGGTATAGATCTATCGCTCTGGCGAGTGCCGTTTTACCGAAATACCGGCTTTTATCATCTGGCTATTCCAAAATCTTTACAAAAGATAGTTCCTGCCACTTAATTTCACAATTCTAACATTGATGGTTAAATGACTTGAAAATGCTATAGTTACCGGATGTCACCGATTGATTTTTCTCGGCCATTTCACTGTTTATTTTCGATCAAATCAAACCATGTAGTGAAAATTTGTTCGGCTTTGTTTTGCAGCGCATTTTTATAGAGCCTGGCATTGTTGCGTAACACAACCGGATCGATCCTTGCCTGAGCCAGTTCGCAGGCATGACCAACCAGCCAATGTTCAAAATAGTCCAATTTTGCTTCAAGATGAAATTGCAATGCCAGAACATTTTGATAAGAAAAGGCCTGATTGGGGCAAATGGCGGTTTTCGCCAGGCACTCTGCACCATCGGGAATGTCGAACTGGTCACCATGCCAGTAAAGAACCGGCGTATCGCCAATAAGCGCCAGCGGGCTTCTTTCTCCCGCTTTTGTGAGCGTCAGTTCGCCAAAGCCAATCTCTTTTTTCCCCATAGATTTGACTTTTGCACCCATTGCAGTGGCAATCATTTGCGCACCAAGGCAGATGCCGATCATCGGTTTATGCCGTTTTAAGGTTTGTTCGATAAATTTTAATTCGGCTTTGATAAATGGATATTGTTTGTCGTCGTAAACACCGATTGGGCCGCCCAGTATGATGGCTATATCTGTTTTATCCAGATCAATCGCCGTAATGTCGTCAAGTGTAGCGTCAATATTTTGAATTTTATAACCGCGCTTTGTCAAAACATCTTCAATAAGACCGGCATTTTCAAAGTCCAAATGCCGCAATGCTACTGCTTTTTTCATTTTTATCTCCCTCAAGTGCTCATCTGGCGCTCTATTGGTGCAAAACAACTTCTCCAATGTTCTAGCTCAGAGATAAAAATTGAAAGCACGAATGCCCGACGCTGCCAAGAACTTTTTATTATGAAATTATTCAAAATTTTGGCCGGATTTGTAACGACATACTATCCGATTGTTCCGACAGTGATACCTTTTGTTACTAAAGAAAAACACAAACGCAACAGCCCGATCTTTTTGGCGCCCTAAAATCCCGACCATCTTTTAGTTTGGAGTGCAAATATGGCTAAACCAGAAAAAATGAAAAAATCTGATGCCAAGGCATTTGAAGCTCGGCTGCATGCAGACGAGGCAAAATATTGCTCGTTCGGTGATACGGTTCATTATGTAAATCCGCCCAAAATATTTGCCGGTTGTGAAGGCTCCTATATGTATGATCTGGAAGGTGTGCCTTATCTTGATCTGCAAATGTGGTATTCGGCATGCAACTTCGGTTATGCAAATGCCCGCCTTGACAATGTTTTGAAAAAACAGGTGGATACCTTGCCGCAGGTGGCAAGCCAATATCTGCATCCGACAAAAATCGAACTTGCAAAAATTATAGCCGAAGACATGAAAAAGAAATTCGGCCTTGACGGTCGAATTCATTTCAATGTTGGCGGTTCACAATGTATCGAAGACTCTTTGAAGGTTGTTAGAAATGCAAAGGCGGGCAAAAGCCTGATGTTTGCCTTTGAAGGCGGCTATCATGGTCGCACGCTTGGTGCTTCTTCGATTACCTCGAGTTATCGCTATCGTCGTCGTTATGGACATTTCAGCGAACGCGCCATGTTTATGCCGTTCCCTTATCCGTTCCGTCGCCCGAAGGGAATGACGGTCGAAGAATATGGCGAACATTGTGTCAACGAATTTGCCCGGCTTTTTGAAACCGAATATAACGGAGTTTGGGATCCGAAAGCCAATGAAACCGAGTACGCTGCCTTTTATATCGAGCCGCTCCAAGGAACGGGTGGCTACGTTATTCCACCGCGCAATTTCTTTAAAGGCATCAAAAAAGTTCTTGATGAACATGGAATACTTCTTGTTGTTGATGAAATTCAGATGGGATTTTACCGCACCGGCAAACTGTGGTCGGTCGAACATTTCGGCGTAACGCCCGATGTCCTTGTTTTTGCAAAATCCCTGACCAATGGCCTTAACCCGTTAGGTGGCTTGTGGGCTCGTGAAGAGTTGATTAACCCGAAGACATTTCCGCCCGGTTCGACCCATTCGACTTTTGCCTCCAATCCGCTCGGTACGGCTTTGGGCCTTGAAGTTTTCCATATGCTTGCCGAAAGCGATTATGAAACGATGGTTATGGCAAAAGGCAAACATTTTCTGGAAGGCTTGCAAGACTTGCAAAAAAGACATCCCGAAATTGGCGATGTTGATGGTCTGGGGCTGGCATTGCGTGCCGAAATCTGCACCGAAGACGGTTTTACCCCGAATAGGGAACTTCTTGACCGCATGGTTGATATCGGTCTTTCGGGCGATCTTGATTGGCAAGGCAAAAAGACCGGGCTCGTTCTTGATGTCGGTGGTTATTATAAAAATGTCATTACGCTGGCACCATCCCTTCATATTACAACCGAAGAGATCGACAAGGCTATTTCTTTATTGGACCAATTGCTGACGCGGGCGAAAAACGGTCGGTAAACCAATTTCTGACAGTTAGAATAGCCGTCAATTTTTCCACTATGAAGGGGAAATGTCCCTTCCCCTTCATTCATTATTTGAATAATCCGCTTTTGCTTTCAATCAACCCAGAACAGAATTGTCCATCAAACCCGGTTTGCAATTTTCGACTGATGAACTGTTGAAACATGGAAAAACAACAAAAGATAGATGCAGTAATAAAAGCTTGGTCAAACAAGCTGGAGCCCGATTATCTTTTGGCGTGTTTTTTATCTTATCCGCCAGTCGATTTTAAAGCCGGTATTGACGAGTTGGGATTGCCGGTATTTTCTGCCCGCTTCGACCTGACCACAACAATGGATTTGGCTGAAAGAAAACGTCTGCAATCTTTGCCTTTTTACAAAATCTGGTCACGGCGGCTCACGTTTAAAACATTATTCGTCGGCACCACTGTTTCAGAATTTTCGCCGCTACCAACGCCCTTTGACAGTCAAAAAGCTGCCCGATTTTTAACAAACGAAGCGCAAAAAAAAGACTATTCTCTGGTCATTGTCAAAGATTTACCAACAGCTTCTGCACTTATATCTGACGAAGACGCGCAAAAGACAGCCGAATTTCTTGAAAAAATGAAACAAAGCGGCTTTATTTCTGTCGAAGGCCAGGCTCTGGCCTATGTCCCGGTTGATTACGCATCTTGTGACGATTTTCTTTCTCGTTTTTCCAAAAACCGCCGCAAAGATTTCCGGCGCAAAATGCGTGTCATGGACGAGCTTGACATTGAAGTTCTTGAAAGCAATTCGCCGGCCCTCCAAAACGGCGATCTTCTCAAACAATTCTATGCACTTTATGTGCAGGTTTTTGCGCAGAGCGACATTCATTTCGATCTGTTGAGCGAAGAATTTTTTAAAAAACTGTTACAAAGCGGCGACGAAAGCCTTCGTGTTTTCGTTTATCGTGATCGCAATGGAAAATTGCTCGGCTATAATATCTGCTTTGTCATTAACGACATGCTTATCGACAAATATATCGGTTTTGACTATCCACAAGCGACAGACAACAATCTTTATTTTGTCAGTTGGTTTTTTAACCTTGAATATGCGCGTTTGAATGGCCTAAAATATTATGTTGCCGGTTGGACCGATCCAGAAATCAAAGCCTATCTGGGGGCAAAATTTGTTTATACCCGCCACGCTGTTTTTATCAGAAACCGGCTTTTGCGGTGGATATTGAAACATTTCCAGCATCATTTTGAAAGTGATGCACGTTTAAAACTTCAAGGAGACGACCAATTATGAAAAGTCCTGTTATCCTTGATTTCGACCATAGCGTAGGAAAATTCGACGGCTCGATCAATATTGACCTTACAAACTGGCAGGATGCTATCCGCTATGCAACGAGTCTTGCCAATTTTCAACGTCTTGAAGAAAAGTTACAAACAGTGATTCCGGAAAAACCGGGTACAGTTTTTTTGGGTAGCGGCGACTATCACCATGTCAGCCAGCTATTGATAAAACACCAACACAAAAATTTGCAAAAAGAACACCTGACAGTAATTGTGATTGATAACCACCCCGACAATATGCGCTATCCTTTTGGCATCCATTGTGGCTCGTGGATGAGCTATGCCGCAGCCTTGCCATTTGTCGACCATGTTCATGTTGTCGGCATTACATCGCACGATATCGGCATAAAACATGCCATTGAAAACCGCCTGAAACCGTTAATACAGGATAAACTGACATATTGGTCAACCGGTGTCGATGTGGGGTGGGCAAGTTTTATAGGTTTAAAAAGTGCTTTTCAGACATTTGCTAATGTCGATGATATGATGTCGGCCTTTATCAGCACCATCTACAAGGAAACAGCACCGGTCTATCTTTCGATTGATAAAGATGCCTTGTCAGCACAATTTATCCACACCAATTGGGATCAGGGTGCAATGGAACCGCGTCACTTGAGCGATCTTATTACCAATCTTGGCAACAGGCTGATCGGCTGTGATGTGACCGGCGAGGTATCAAACTATGTTTATAAAAACTTCTGGAAACGTTTATTGAGCAAGCTTGATGGCCAAAGCCCCATAGCAGAACAACAACTGATCCAATGGCAAAGCGAGCAACAGCGCTTAAACGAGAAATTGATTACGCTGCTTTCACCCTATTTATAGGCGATATTTGCTGCCACCAAAACATTGCCTTTTTATATTCCCAAACGCATGACAAAGCGCGCACCCCCCAGCCGGCTTGACAGCACAAATGCCGAACCATGATGAAGTTCGGCAATAGCACGGACAAATGCCAGCCCCACGCCATACCCCTCATGCGAACCGTATTTGTCGCTATCAAGGCGAAAAAACGGTGAAAATATCTCTTCGCGCGCATTTTCGGCAATGCCCGGCCCGTCATCGTCAAATTCAAAAATCAGGCCGTCATCCTGCTTGTAAATATGGATATGAACTTTGGAACGGGCATATTTGAAAGCATTGAGGACAAGATTACGAAATGCCATAGCTGCCAATTCGCGATCGATTGAGCCATCAACATTGGCAATGTCATAGCTTACTTCAAATCCTTTCGGTTTTAGCAAAGACAGGTCATCAATAATATTTTCCGCCCATCGTTTGATATGAACAGTTTCAAGCTTTGTCGGCATGTTTTTGTTGTTCATGCGAAAATAATCGAGCGAAATTTTTATCAATTGCTCGAGCTCGTTTATATCTTTGTCAATTCCGGCATAGAGTTTTGTTTTTTCCTGTGGTCGGGAGTCTTCAAGCATGCTTAAGGCAAAACGCAGTCGTGCCAATGGTGTACGAAATTCGTGCGCCATGGCGTGCATCATCGTCCGGCTATGACCGACAAGAAGCTCGAGCCGCGTCGCCATATCGTTAATGACGTGCCCGATCATTTTTAACGGCTCGCTGCGTATTCTTGGAACGCGCGCCGTCAACTCACCCTCGCCCAATTGGTTGGCAGTCAATCTGATTGCACGCGCTTCACGCCAAAGATTGGAAAACGCAAAATATAGAATGGCAAAAAACAACAGCGCGTTGACAATTGTCAGCAATGCCAAAAGAATAAAAATGGCACTGGCATTGGCATCGTTTATATCGGTGGTAACAAGAGGGCCAAGTTTCAAATAGCCACCCGATTGCAGCTTGGCATAGATATGGTCGTCTTCATCGTCATAAGCAAAATTATAGCGATCGAGTTGTTCTTGAACATCGTCGGTAAATTTTGTCGGCCTTTCAATATAGGCAAGGCGGAAATGGAAATGTGGCTGCAACTTTTCCAAAACCTGTGACGGGGTTTTGGCCGGTTCGCTTTTTATCGCCTGATCAATCATATAGACCGTGCCTTGATGGGCATCGCGTTCGATATCGGCATCGTCTATAATACCTGTCCAGTCGGCTGGCAAGGCAAGAAAAAGCTGTAAAGTGCCATAAGCGACACCGCCTTGTAAAAAAAACAAAACCAGAAGTATGCTGATTGAGCGCACCATAACAATGCGATGACGGCTTTTCCGGTGTTCGTCGGAAATGTCGCTTTTCATGTTTTTTTTCTTTTTTATCATTCTCCTTCCCATTGTAGAAAAAGATAACCCTTGGCACGAACCGTTTTGATGAAACGCGGATTGTCAAGATCATCACCCAAACGACGACGCAACCGTGAAATCCGCGCGTCAATTGACCGGTCCAACCCGTCAAACTCGATACCACGCAACGCGTTCAATATGTCGTCTCGCGATAAAATCTGTCCGGCATGGCTGGCAAGAAGCCACAAAAGATCAAATTCCGCAGTAGTAAGATCCACTGTTTCGTCATCGATGAGAACAACACGATTATCCGCCTCAATAACAAGATTGCCGAATGTCAGTTTCGTTCGCAATGGCGCATTGTTTTGCGTTTCTAAATGGTTATTTTCAACAATTTCGCTTTCTTTTCTGCGCAGAAGAGCACGTATATGGGCAAGAAGCCGACGCGGCTCGACCGGCTTCGACATATAATCATCTGCACCAAGCTCAAGCCCGATAATTTCATCAATATCATCCTCGCTCGCGGTCATGATAAGAATGGCACCATTATAAAACGGACGCACATCACGACAAACATCAAAGCCCGATTTTCCCGGAAGCATAACATCAAGTATTGCCAGATCGGGCGTTTGCTCTTTAATTGCCGCTTCGGCCGTGTCACCTCGAGGATGAACAGTCACATCATAATTCTGCCGTTTCAAATAGTCGGAAACAAGTTCGGCAAGTCTTGTATCATCTTCTATTATAAGAATTTTTTTGTTCATGCGGGGTTTTCTTTTCCGGTTACAGAAATGCAACAAAGAACGCATATTCGTGTTTATTGTTTATAGATAAAAGATACCTCTCTATCAAGCTGACCGAGTCAAAGTTTATTGTAATCGTGGAGATTAAGACGAATATGACAAGAACGTTGCCTAATGCTTTTCAAGCGGCGAGCGCTCCCGTTTTTTCGACGGTTTTTATTGATTTTGACGGAACAATTGCCGATAACGACGTTACTGATACCTTATTGGAACGTTTTGCCGCACCCGAATGGCAAAAGATTGAAAATGAATGGCTTTCCGGCAAAATTGGTTCACGCGAATGCATGATGCAACAGATCGCTCTGTTGAACGCTTCTCCTGCCGATCTCGTTCAATGCCTTGATGAAATGAAAATTGATCCCGCCTTTGCCGATTTCATTCATATGCTCGAACATGATGATATTGATGTTTCAATAGTCAGTGACGGGCTTGATTTTAGCATTCGCTCGATTTTGCAACGTTATGGCCTCGGCCATATCAAAATTCTGGCCAACCGTCTTCTTTATTGCGGTAACAGTCGCTGGCAGCTACAATTTCCCTACAAAAATACCGCATGTCCGGCGGGAAATTGCAAATGCCGGCATTTTGCCAATATAAAAAATGGCTTTACGCTCTATATCGGTGATGGCACATCCGATTTTGCGCGTCTGAAAAAGCCGATCTGGTATTGGCGAAAGGAAAACTCGCCAATTATTGCGCCATTAATGGCATTGACCATATTGCCGTCGATAATTTTACCGACATAATGCAGATCTGGCATAATTTACAACGTCCGGAAAAATCGCTCCGGCGGGTGGCTTCATGATTACCGATGTCAGCTTTTTCTATAAAGGTGGGCGGGCCGGTATTCTTCTCATCCATGGATTGACCGGAACACCGGCAGAAATGCAGATTTTGGGCAAAGGTCTCCATAAAGCCGGCTTTACCGTCTACGGTATGCAACTTGCCGGCCATTGTGGCGATGAAAATGACTTGCTGGCCACAAGCTGGCATGACTGGTATGGAAGTGTCGAGCGAGCAGCCGACAGACTTTTACAACATGTTGATACAGTTTTTGTCGGTGGTCTTTCGATGGGAGCTGTATTGGCACTGAAATATGCCGCTGATCATCCACAAATGGTAAAAGGATGCGGTGTCTACGGGCCGACATTCGTTTATGATGGCTGGTCGATACCCCGTTATCTCCAACACTGTGTATTTTTGTTAAAATGGTTCAAGGCACTCGGTATTTTCCAAAAAAGTGTATTTATCGAGCGCCCGCCTTATGGACTTAAGGACGAACGAATTCGCAAAACTGTTTCGGAAAGTATGCTTTCTGGTGATAGTGCCAAAGGCGGGCTTGCCGGAAATCCTCTTGGTTCGCTTGCCGAAATGCAAGAACTTGCAAAAGTGACCAAAGCGCAATTGCATGATATCACGGTACCATGTCTCGTTATGCATGCAAAAAACGATGATATTGCCAATATCGAAACAAATTCCGGTCTTGTGGCCCATTCTGTAGCCGGTCCTGTTAAAATGACAGCGTTGGAGAATAGTTATCATATGGTAACAATCGACCGCGACCGCAAAAAAGTCATTCAGGAAAGTGTCGATTTTTTTCAGAGCATTAAGCTCCGAAGGAGCATTGGAACCTCCTCACATCAATTCTTTTATTCATGAAATGGCGTGATAATGAGCTGGCTTATATTTTTTGTCTGGTTTGGTAATATTGTGTGTGATACAATCGGTCAACTGGCGTTCAAAGGTGCGGCAATCGAGCCGGACGAGGACAAAGAACCCGATTCTCTCTTGCATTACTGGGGTGCACTATTGCGCCAGCCATTATTATGGCTTGGTATTTTTGCCTATATTGCCGAATTTTTGCTGTGGACGGCATTTCTCACTCTGGTACCTTTGTCAGAAGGCATTTTGTTGGGCTCCATCAATATTATTGTTATTATGGTTTTAGGCCGTTTATTTTTTAATGAAAAACTCACGCCTATGCGTGTCCTTGGTATCAGTTTTGTTGCCATTGGTGTTGCTGTAGTGGGAGCTTTTTGATGCGCCGTTTCTATATATTGGGTTTTTTCTTTCTTATGATGTTTGACACTGTCGGGCAAATCAGTTTCAAACTTTCAGCAACAGCGGCCGAACCGCTAGAAGCAAATTTTAGCTGGGTAACCAGAATTTTCTCCCATCCTTTTGTTTATTTTGCCATTCTCGGTTATGTGGGTGCTTTTTTCACCTGGATGACGTTGCTGCGGCGTGCACCGGTGGGGCCCGCTTTTGCTGCTTCACATCTTGAGGTAGTCACCGTTATGATTGCTTCGGTCATTATTTTTGGTGAAACAATTTCCCTAGCCCATTTTGCCGGTGCGCTTTTTATTGTCGCGGGCATTGTCTGTCTTGCCTTTGCCGAGAGAAACGAAATAGAAAAAGAAAAAGGGCTATCCAAACAATGAAAAGTCGGGGCGAAGTTCCTCCTACAGCCGGTTTGCCTATGATTTGGCGCGATTGGCTGCCGACAAGAAAGGACTTGCCCCGAATTTTGGCAGAGATGTTTGACTTGCCACCGCTGATAGTCGAGTGCTCGGGCACCGCTGCCCTCGTTGTCGCACTGAAAACCTTGGCCGACATGCCGGAAAATAAGGGTCGGACGGAAGTTGTCATTCCGGCATATAACTGTCCGCTTGTCGTCTTTGCGATTGTCCGTTGCAATTTGACGGTCAAGCTTTGTGATACACAAAAGAACCACTTCGATTTTGATTTTGACTGCCTTGACCAATGCGTCGATGAAAAAACCCTTGCCGTCATTCCCGCCCATATAGGCGGGCAAGTGGCCGATGTCAAAAAATGTCTTGCCATCGCTCGCAAAAAGGGTGCTTATGTTATTGAAGATGCTGCCCAGGCTCTTGGTTCATCGGCAGGGAAAATTGGCGACATTGCCTTTTTCAGTCTGGCTGTCGGCAAAGGGCTAACCCTTTACGAGGGGGGGCTTTTGACTGCACGCGATGTCAAGCTTCATGCGGCAATGGAAAAGACGCATCAAAAACTGGTCAAATCGCATTTCTTCTTCGAGTTGCGGCGTGTGGCTGAACTTTTCGGATATTTTATTGGCTATTGTCCGAGACTTTTACCGTTGTTCTACGGCAATCCAAGGCGCAAGGAACTTGAAAAAGGTCATTTTGAAGAAGCTGTGGGGGATGTTTTTGACGAAAATATTCCCGTGCATGAAGTAAGTCAATTGCGCATAAAACGAGGCGCCAACGCCGCCGCCAGACTGGCCGCTTTTTTAAACGACACAAAAAATCAGGCGGCACTGCGCATAAAGAAACTGGAAACCATACTGGCAATCCGCATCATCAAAGGTTTGAGTGATGCAACCAATATATGGCCTTTCATAATGGTGGCAATGCCCGATCAACAATCCCGTGACCACGCGCTTAAAACTTTATGGCCTTCGCCTTTCGGCGTGACACGGTTGTTTATTCATTCTCTTCAAAATTATCATTATCTGCAACCTTATTTGCAAAACAGATTTTTCACCCCCAATGCCGATGATTTTGCCCGAAAGACGCTGACAATATCCAATAGCCTATGGCTTGATGATGCCGGATTTGCTTTTATTTGCCACCAGCTTGAACAGTCTGTTTAAAAGACGTCACTGCAATCATCTGATCGAAAAACCTTGATTTTGGCAGCCTGCCAATTGTTTTTTCAAGCAGGCATCCAGACTTTTTATCGGCTTGAAGCTTTTAAAGATGTCGATAAAATTATGATTGCTTATTTCACCTACGGTTTAAGGACACCTCGACAAAGCCGGAATTTTTTTTCCGATAGGCAAAACGGAAGTAGAAAAATTTGAACAAAAAGCCGCTCACAATTCTGACTTTTCCGGCGACAAAGCCAATAATGCTTATTGCACTTTTATCCGTCACTGTGCAAACTGGATTAAACAACCAAACGACCGAGTTGCGGTGCGCAAAGGCCACAAAAAAACGTTGTTATGCCTTGACTATCCGGACGGTTGCTGCTCTTGCCCGTGCGCTTATCATTGGTGCCATAAAGGGGCTTGTGCCATATTTGCGGCGATAGGCATTATCTATTTTATCAAGAATTGCCGTGTCTTTTACCGCTTCAAAACCGACAGTTTGCGTTTTCCCCGCAGCAATTATTTTACCGCGCTGCTGTTTTATTGCCGATTGATACCAACGTGAAGCGGTTCCACCATAGGCACGAACGTAAAGCTGATTATCAACGACAACTTCCCATATCCAGACAGGTGTACCTGTTGTTTTCAAGTCGTCATGAAATGGTGCAATCTTGAGATCATCTGCCTTATCAATTGCCTCAAGCTCGTTTATCGTCCAGTCTGTCATCGCCAAATCCTTAATCAAAAACCACGTTCCGACACTATTGTCTGTTACTCACCCTTTCAAAAATTCATCAAGGGTTTGTCGTGCCTGTTTACCGATTTGTGGACCTACCTTTTTTTCAAGAATGGCAACAATTTCATAGAGATCACTTTTTTCAAGTCCGGTATTCATGCACATCTGGTAATGCGATTTCAATTGTGACTGCGTCCCCGAAAGAGCAGCCAGCATTGCAATGGTTGCCACCTCCCGCGTTTCAAAATCAAGATTGTCGCGGGCAAAAATGTCGCCAAAAAGATGACTTTTAAGAAACAAGTCGATAGCCGGAGCAAAGTCGAAAAGTGGCCCTTTCACCGGTTGGCCTACAAGCTTTGTCTGGTTTTCCGTTCCAACTTCCAACATGGATTTGCCAGAAGCAAGCGGAGAAGCTTCGCGACCAATCTCGTCATTTTTACCGGCAAGTTTGCGTGCCTTTAAAACTTCCATAAAAGCCGAAAGTGCATTAAGGCTGCGTGGAAAACCGGCATAAGCATAGGTTTGGACGAGCACTTCCTTGATCTCGTTAATCGTCAACCCCTGATCAAGCCCTTCGTTTAAGGCGACTTTTAAATGATCTATATTTCCTTGCGCGGCAAATGCCGCAACCGGTACCAGTACCTGCTGTTTTATTGTTAGCATTGTTTTTTCCTTTATTTGTGCAAAAACGGGTGATGAAAAATACGCTGTTGCCGACAAAAAGATACTGCCAGTCAGAAAATCTCTTCGATGCAACGAAAGAATTCTTTTCATGCAGGCTTGCCGGAAGCAAAATCTATAACAAAACGGTAACGCACATCTTTGGCCATGACACGTTCATAAGCGCGGTCAATCTGATCGGGCGTAATCAGTTCTATGTCGGCTTCTATATGGCGTGCCGCACAATAATCAATAACTTCCTGGGTTTCGGCAATACCACCAATCATCGAACCGGCCAGACTTTTCCGGCCAAAACCGTTTGCCATACCGTTTAGGCCACCTGTAAGCTCGCCAAGAGCCCCGACATTGACAAGCGTGGCATCAAGTTTAAGCATATCCATAAATGGTTGCATCGGATAAGAAACGGGCACTGTCGAAATCATCAAATCGAAACTATTGGCAAGACCGTCAAATGCTTTGCTGTCGGTCCACAAAAACGCATCTTTTGCCCCCATTTTTTTCGCGTCCGCTATTTTTTCCTTTGTCGTTGTAAAAACCGTGACATCGGCACGCATGGCATGGGCAAGCTTTAATGCCATATGTCCAAGGCCGCCAAGACCAACAACGGCAAATTTCTGGTTCTTTTCAAGTTTCCAATGGCGCAACGGCGAAAAAGTTGTCACTCCCGCACAAAGCAACGGCGCATAAGTGGCAAAGTGGACATGTGAAGGAATTCGGATGACAAAACGTTCGTTGACGACAATACGGTCACTATAGCCGCCATAAGTATAGCCTCCACTTACTTTGTCCGGTGAATCATAGGTAAAAGTTGTCCCGTTAAGACAGTTTTGCTCGCGTTCATCAAGACAGTTTTCGCATATCCCGCATGCATCGACCATGCAGCCAACACCGCCAATATCACCGACTTTAAACCTTGTCACATCCCTCCCCACTGCAATAACACGGCCAACAATTTCGTGCCCGGGTACGATAGGATAATGCGTTTCACCCCAGTCGGAATGCACCGCATGAATATCCGAATGACAAATCCCTACATAGAGAATGTCAAGCAGTATATCATCTGCTTGCAACGCCCGTCGTGTAATGGTGATCGGTGCAAAACCGGAATTTTTGCTTTGTGCAGCAAAAGCGCGGGTTTGCCAAGGTCCTTTGCCAAGCACAGCCGGTTCTTCCTTTGTCTGGCCATTGCTGACGCCTGCCTCCACAATAGCACCGGCGGCAAGCACCGTAGCACCGCTTTCTTTCAAAAATTCACGCCTTGGCAATGGTTGTTGTTTTTTATGATCCAAATTTCCGCATGCTTCACACATTGATTTTATCTTTCCAATCAACTGGTTGTGGACAAGGCTGGTGCCCGCTTCCACAAATAAATCTCACATCGCAATCGGTCAGCGTTTTTCTTGTTTGACGCTTAGATGAATGTGCACCCTTAAACGCGTTTAAAAATCAAAACTGCGACTTGCCTTTTTTCATTGTAAAGCTACTCGCGTGGAAAATTTAATAGGATGATTCATGAATGTCTCTATGAATTCTATTCATGAATAAATATGCTAATCTGGCGGCGCTGCAAGATCACATCTTTTATACGGAATAAATATGCTACGCGAAAATATCCATGATCTTATGTCATTTTTTGTTGTTGCACGGGAAAAGAGTTTTACCCGTGCGGCAAGCCAGCTTGGTGTTTCGCAATCTGCGCTAAGCCATGCCATGCGCGGACTTGAAGAAAGGCTGGGTTTGCGCCTTCTGACACGCACGACGCGCAGCGTTTCGCCAACCGATGCGGGCGAACGTTTGATCGAAGAACTGGTCCCCTTGATCAATACAATGCAGGAAAAGCTTGATATTATCAGCAACGCAGCCGATGAGCCGAAAGGAAAAATCCGCATCACCACTGTCGATTACCCCGCATCCCATATTTTATGGCCGAAGTTGCGTCCATTCATGAAAAAATACCCGCAAATCGAAGTAGAAATCAGCATTAACTATGGCTTGACCGACATTATCGAAGAGCGGTTTGATGCCGGTATCCGGCTGGGTGAACATTTGGCTAAAGATATGATAGCCATGCCTATCGGGCCGGCCATGCGTATGGCGGTTGTCGGAACACCTTCTTATTTTTCGCACCACAAACGGCCGCAAACCCTTGACGACCTTATGGAACATAATTGCATTAATCTGCGCGTACCCACATCGGGCGGTCTTTATCCCTGGGAGTTTGATGATGAGCATGGCGAGGTAAAGGTGAGACCGAAAGGACAACTTGTTTTCAACACCTATCCCCATATTCTGGAAGCAGTTCTTGACGGTTTTGGTCTTGCCTATATACCGGAAGGCGAAGTAGAGGAATTTATAAAACAGAAACGACTTATTCGTGTGCTTGAACAATATTGCATTCCCTTTCCCGGTTATTATTTATATTATCCGAATCGCCGCCATCACCCGATTGCATTTCAACTTCTCATTGCCGCTTTACGGCAATCTGAAAATTGAAAAATTGCCGATAAACAGCGTTTTATTTTAAAAAAGTCCCACACTGGATAAATTTATTCTTGCAGAATTGGCAATTTTTTCTGCAAGACAGCTTTGCGGGTTATTTAGACAAAAGTTGATTATTGATTTATCGCTTAAATATCTGTTCAATAAGCATACCCGTCACGAATTTATGCACCACTTTGCTAAAACACGCTGCATCCTTTTCATAGTCGGGACAAATAACGAGACCACATATTGCTTCATCAGCTCAGATGATGGAACAATAGCCTGCCGAAGTTTTATAGTGTTGCTAAGTTTTGCGTCATCAGGAACCGGTTTGAATGATAAATTCTGCACTACCATTGGGCATCGAGGCTGAAGGCATTTCGCTCGACTTTGAAGGAAAGCCGGTTTTTCAAGCCATGGATTTTTCCATTCTGGCGGGAAAATTCGTCGGACTTCTAGGGCAAAGCGGAATTGGTAAAACCAGCCTGTTAAAAATTATTGCCGGTCTTCTCAAACCGGATAAAGGGAAAATTTCCGGCTCGGACGGTAAGAGTCTGAATGGACGAATTGCCTATATGGCACAGCAGGATTTATTGTTTCCCTGGCTTGATGTTATTGACAATGTGTGTCTTGGGGCAAAATTGCGCCATGAAAAGAAAGATTATGACAAAGCCAATGAACTTTTAGAAAAAGTGGGGCTTGGTTCGGTGCAAAAACAACTTCCCCAGACCTTATCCGGCGGTATGCGGCAAAGGGCAGCTATCGCCCGAACGCTCTATGAAGACAAACCGGTAGTCCTTATGGACGAGCCATTTTCAGCTCTTGATGCTGTGACACGAGCAAATATACAGGAGCTTGCTGTCGATCTTCTAAAAGGTAAAACGGTATTGCTTGTTACTCATGATCCATCTGAGGCAGCACGGCTGTGTCATCAGATATTGGTATTGAGAAACCAGCCCGCCGAATTTATGCCGCCAATCATTGTCGGTGGCACTCCGCCCCGAAATTATGACAATAAGAACCGTATAACAAGTGAAACGCAACTTATGCATTTGCTTAGAGGAATGTAGTTTTGGCAGATAAATTTAAAGACAAACTTTCCTATTTCCTGCATGGATTTATTATATTTCTCGGGCTTGTCGCTATCTGGTGGGCAATTGCAATTGTTTTTCACCTCCCGGCATTCATATTGCCTTCACCGTTTGTTGTTGCCCGCTCACTTTGGGAAGGACGCGATTATCTTTTTCACCATTCATTGATAACAACATATGAAATTCTTGTCGGCTTTATTTTAGGTATTGTTGCCGGTGGCTGTATTGCCCTGCTTCTCATGCTCTCGAAGACGCTACAGAATTGGTTGATGCCGGTTTTGGTGATAAGCCAGTCGATACCGATTTTCGCTTTTGCACCTATTTTGGTTCTGTGGTTCGGTTATGGTATTTTGTCAAAGGTCGTTGCCGCAATATTGGTTATTTTTTTCCCCGTGACAACGGCGTTTTTTGACGGTCTACGGCGAACAAATCAGGGCTATCTTGACCTTGCCCGAACAATGGGAGCGACATCATTTTCGCAGCTCATCCATATAAGGCTTGTGGCGGCTCTTCCTTCGCTGGGGTCAGGCGTTCGTGTAGCTGCCGCGATAGCCCCCATTGGTGCTATTATCGGCGAATGGGTGGGCTCGTCAGGCGGACTCGGCTATGTTATGCTCAATGCCAACGCCCGAATGCAGACCCCCACTTGTTTTGCCGCTGTTTTTATTCTTGCAATCATCGCCATGATTTTATGGAGCATCATCGACATCATTTTAAAAAATATTCTCTATTGGTGTAGTGATGACAATAATACATGAAATTTTTTCATGCCTATTGAGGAGTATAAAGTGTGATAAAAAAAATAGTTCTGTCTATATTTCTGTTCATTTCTGCTACCGGACTTACCCATGCCAATGAAAAACTCACAATTGTTCTTGATTGGTATCTTAACCCTGATCACGCGCCGTTAATTGTTGCACAACAAATCGACAGTTTTGCCAAACATGGTCTCGATGTCGAGCTTGTCACACCATCCGACCCCAATATCGGGCCACGTCTGGTTGCCTCCGGACAGGCCGATATCGCGCTGACTTACCAACAACAACTTTATATTTTTATGGATGAAGACCTGCCGCTCATCCGGATAGGAACCTTGATCGAAACACCATTGAACACATTATTGGCATTGCCCGACAGCGGAATAAAATCACCGGGAGACCTGAAAGGTAAAAAAGTCGGTTATTCGGTAAGTAGTATCGAACCTGTCATATTGGGCACAATGCTTGAAAACAAAGGCTTGGCGATAAGCGATGTCGAGCTTGTCAATGTCAACTTCAACCTTGTGAGCGGGCTTCTCTCCAAACAGGTCGACGCCGTTATTGGTGGCTATCGTAATGTCGAAGGAAATGAAATTCGTGAACAAGGCATCGAGCCTGTCGTCATGAAAGTCGAAGATTATGGTGTTCCGCCATATGACGAGCTGATCTTTGTTGCACGAAACGACCTTAAAAAAAGCCAAACGTATAAAAGCTTCCTTTTAGCCGTTCAGGAGGGGCAACAATATTTGAAAAATCATCCGGATGAAACCTGGAATAATTTCGCTCAAACGCATAAAGAACTTAATACCGATCTTAATAAAAAAATATGGTTGGAAACCGTTTCTTTGTTCAGTAACAATCCTCATCACCTGAACACCGAAAAATATACCTCTTATGGCACCTATCTCTATAATAAAGGTGTCATTAAAAAAGATTACCCGTTACAATCCTATGCCACGGAATTGAAGTGAACATTATTTACTTCAATCAAAAAAGCCGGATGGATTAAACCTAAACTAGCAACCCATTCGGCTACTGTTGGCGTTTATTGACTTGACCAGATCATAAAATCGGAATGCGGGTCCGAATAGTATCGACATAATCCAAATCGACATCATAAACCAGCAAACCGGGTGAACTGGCAAGGCGGGCACGAACCATTCCTGTTGGATCAATAATGCAACTGAGCCCGATGCCAAGTGGCGCTGTTGTTGTTGATGGTTGCCATGCCTGATCGCAGCCAGCAAGCCAGGCCTGTGCATCACTGGCACGGGCACGAACCAGCAAATTCCACTGTTCTGCTTTGCCCGGGCCATCCCCCCACGATGCCGCAACAATAATCAATTTGGCACCCTCGCGCGCCAAAGCGGTAAATTGTTCGGCAAAGCGCAAATCATAACAGGTTGCAAAACCGATTTTGCCAAAAACGGTATCAAGCGTCAGATAACTATCACCAGCTGCCACGATATCGGACTCACGAGCGCCGAACGCATCATAAAGATGCACTTTATGATAACAGGCTTCGACATTTTTTCCTGTTATCAGCAATGTATTGTATACGCGGCCATTTTCGGCAGGTTCAAACATACCAGCTACAATGAGCATATTGTTTTCTGAAGCTTGCGAACGAATAAGCCTTGCAAAAGCGCCATCAAGTAGCTCTGCCTCGTCTTTCAAATTTGCTTCAAACGAAATCTGTGATGCTTCTGGAAAGACCAATATATCGACTTTTTGTTCAACAGCTTTTTTTATTGCTTCCACAATGGAGCGGTTATTTTTTTGTTTATTCAAAGTGGTTTGAATTTGTGCCAAGCCGATTCTAATAATTTTCGTCATGTTGCTCACTTAATGATCGTTCTTTCAAATAAATTTCTTGTAATAATTTCAGTGCCCACAATTGTCCTCTTCGATAAACAGATTGCCGGTTGTTCAAAGTCAACACTCTCCTCGTCAATAAGACGCAAAATCTGGTAAGGAACGCTATTCATGGACAAAGCAGTGCTCAACATTGTTTGCCTTTTTCCGCGTCAATCAAGCCCATTGAGTTCTTTTGACCGAATAATAATATGATCGCCCGTTTTTTGCCTTGGCAAATCAAGATCAATAGAATGAACAAGACTGCCTCCGATCTCTTTCGCTTCTATTAGACAATAGGCAAAAAGCGTCTTCAGCTTTTCAATGCTTTGCGCACTTCAACCGCCACCGGCATTTACTTAACTTCTGCAATTCTATAGCTATTTTCCAACAATGTTAAACTATTTTAAAAAATTCCAACGATTAATATCGTTGTTTTATTTGTTTTAATCAGACGATTACACCTGTTACAGGGGCTGAAAGAAGTCCCAAGGGGAGGAAGAGAAGTTTCCGAGCGCCACTTATCGCGGCTGCGTTAATTGACGAGCCTAACGCGCCACAGTCAAGTACTTCTCCAGCTTTTTTCTCTTTCCAAGGTTCTTGCCCTCACCTTCACCATTAACATAGTCATAAAAATTGTGCGATATTGCAACAAATATCAATTATTGAACTTTTATATTGACGTATTTTAGAAAGCACCCGATAACTTTAGCGAGGAGTTTAATTGAGGGGATGAATTGGAATAGCCATGCCGTTCAAAACAGATCTTATCGGGTCTGAACAGGTGTTTTCCATATATGGGTAAATTTGCTTCCCGTACATTCGCTCGTTTTACACATACCGATATAGCTTTCGGGAGGAATAAGCATGGACAAATCTGTAAACAGCCTTGCCGAGGCGGTCGCCCCAATCAAAGATGGCGCTACCATCATGATTGGCGGTTTTGGCGGGGCAGGATCGCCGATCGAGCTCATTCATGCATTAATTGACCACGGGGTCAAGGAGCTTACGGTCATTAACAATAACGCCGGCAATGGTCATGTTGGTATTGCGGCGATGATTGATGCGGGAATGGTCAAAAAAATGATTTGTTCCTTCCCCCGTTCGTCTGATCCGCACGCTTTTACAGAAAAATATCTTGCCAATGCGATCGAGCTGGAACTCGTGCCACAGGGAACGCTTGCCGAACGCATCCGTGCCGGTGGTTCTGGAATTGCCGCATTTTACACCCCTACAGCCTATGGTACAGAACTGGCCGCCGGCAAACCGGTTGGCGAATTTGATGGCCGTTTTTACGTTCAGGAACGTTGGCTAAAAGCCGATTATGCCCTTATTAAAGCGCATATCGGCGACCGCTATGGCAACCTTGCTTACAATAAGGCGGCACGCAATTTCAACCCGCTTATGTGTATGGCGGCATCACACACAATTGTGCAGGTTGAAAGCTTGGTCGAGGCCGGTGATATCGACCCCGAACATATTATCACGCCAGGTATATTTGTTGACAATCTTGTCGAAGTCAAAAACCCGAGCCAGGAAGAATTGCTTGTTCGTGCGGGGGTTGTTTACAAATGAAATCCAATTGCCATGATGATAATAAATTATCAAATGTCCAAATTGCCTGGCGTGTAGCCCAGGACATTAAAAACGGCTCCTATGTCAATCTCGGAATTGGTTTTCCAGAAATGGTAGCCCGCTTTCAACCCGAAGGTTGCGAAATCATTTTCCACACCGAAAACGGTATTCTCGGTTTTGGCGAGCCCCCCGCCCCCGGTTGCGAAGATTGGGATTTGATCAATGCCGGCAAAAAAGCGGTAACATTAAAACCCGGCGCATCCTTTTTTCATCACGCCGACAGTTTTGCTATGGTTCGCGGAAGCCATCTTGATGTGGCGGTTCTTGGAGCCTATCAGATTGCACAAAATGGCGATCTTGCCAATTGGCGTGTCGGTTCAAAAGGAATACCGGCTGTTGGCGGTGCGATGGATCTTGTCCACGGAGCCAAAAAAATCTTTGTTATTACCGAACATGTGACAAAAGATGGAAAGCCTAAACTTGTCGACAAATGCACATTTCCTTTAACCGGTGTCGCTTGTGTCAGCCGTATTTATACCAGCCATGCTGTCGTCGATATCGTCGATGGCCACTTTGTTTTACGGGAAAAACTTCCAGCCATCACTATTGAAGATTTACAATCTATAACCGGTGCAAAACTCTTCATTGATGGACCGGTTAATGATCTAGTTGTGCCCGCCATTGAGGAGGAAAAATGAACGAGGCTTTTATTTGTGATTATATCCGCACGCCCATCGGCCGTTTCGGTGGCGCACTTTCAACCGTTCGTAGTGACGACCTTGCTGCCCATGTACTCAAAGCAATTGTCGACCGCAACAAAAATGTCGATTGGCAAGCACTGGACGATGTATTGATGGGATGTGCCAACCAGGCAGGCGAAGATAACCGGAATGTCGCAAGGATGGCTGTGCTTTTAGCCGATTTGCCAATTTCGATTTCGGGGGCGACAATTAACCGCCTTTGCGGTTCGGGGCTTGATGCTATTCAAACGGCTGGTCGCGCTATCAAAGCGGGTGAGGCCGAACTGATGATTGCCGGCGGAGTAGAAAGTATGTCGCGGGCGCCCTTTGTTCTGCCAAAAGCCGAAAAAGCATTTTCGCGTATTGCCGAAATTTATGACACAACAATTGGCTGGCGATTCATCAATCCGTTGATGAAAGCCAAATTTGGCGTAGACTCGATGCCGGAAACCGGTGACAATGTTGCAATCCAATTCAATATTTCACGCGAAGATCAAGACAGCTTTGCCTTTCGCAGTCAAGAACGAGCCGCCACAGCTCAGGCGAATGGTCGACTGGCCATGGAAATTATTTCTGTTCCCATCAGGCAACGGAAAGGTGACCCGATCATAGCCGATAAAGATGAACATCCGCGCGTCACCAGCATGGAAGCACTGTCTAACCTCAAGGTTATCAATAAAAAAGAAGGAGCCACGGTAACAGCGGGAAACGCATCAGGTGTCAATGATGGGGCAGCCGCTCTCATTATAGCTTCGCAAAGCGCAATTAAAAAATATAGCCTAACACCATTAGCCCGTATTCTCGGTGGCGCAACATCGGGTATCGAACCGCGTATTATGGGATTTGGTCCGGCACTTGCAACCAAAAAACTTTGCTCGCGTCTCAATCTTAAGCCGCAGGATTTTGATGTTATCGAGCTTAATGAAGCTTTTGCCAGTCAGGCTCTTGCCACGTTACGCGACCTTGGCCTCGACGATGACGCTGAAAATGTAAATCCTAACGGCGGCGCCATTGCTCTTGGCCATCCACTTGGTATGTCGGGTGCCCGTATTGGCGGTACCACAGCACTGCAATTAAAACTCAAGCAAGCAAATTATGGTCTTGCCACCATGTGTATCGGTGTCGGTCAGGGTATTGCCGTAGCATTTGAGCGCGTTTAACGACGCGCAAAACGCCGTTCAACCGCTGTATATCGGTCATAATCGACCAAGCCGAAAGGTCACAGCCGGCAAAAAGAATTCATAAGATTCTTTCTCTCTGCCTTAACGTTTTAAGTTTTACCGTTAATTCATTAAAAAAGTGGTTTATTTGCTTAATTACCCACGAAAGAGTAGTTTCATATAGAATTCAAATGGCGTTGTCCTGTCATCTTTGCCCTTTAATGCTCTGTGAATTGCCGTATAAAGTGCCAAAGCCATCAGTCCTTCGGTGATGACCTTATTGTCAGTGGCTGGTGTAATCTTTTTCAATTTGATAAGCCGTTTTACCAGTTTTCCATAAATTTTCTTTTGTTCATCCATCAGTTTGTGATAATTTTCCTTCAGGGATGGATTTCGCAACGCCGGTTTTTGTAGTTCGAGAAACAGAATAAGACGGGCATTATCGCTGTTGCTGTTATCAAACCAGTTCACCATGCCATTTAATGCTTTTTTGAAATTATCGCCGGCATCTTCAACAAATTTTTGGCGTGACCGGGCTTCAAAGCTCTTATAGCGTTCGAGAAGTCCAAGAAGAAGCTCTTCTTTATTGTTAAAATTGGAATAAAATGCACCTTGCGAAAAGCCTGCAGCCGCGCAAATTCTCCTAATCGACGAAGCTTCATAGCCAATATCGGTGATAAGAGACGTGCTGCCTCAAGCAACGTTTCTCGCGTTTGTTTCTGGCTTTCCTGTCTCGTTTTACGCTGTGTTATCTGCTGTTTCATATTTTCTCCGGTAACATCTGTTATCCGGTTTAACAAATTCTACATCTTGATAGACATAACAACTGATATTTATATATCATCTGTTATTTGGATTGACACATTATGCCGAAAACTGTTTTGTAGCCGGAGCAACGGGATTACAGGGTAACAACCTTGTTCACTTGCTATTGGATCGGGGCTACAACCGTTAAAGTACTATTTCGCTCACCTCAAAAAGCTCACAAACAGTTTGAAGCCAATAACCGGCTGGAATTGGTTCAGGGCGCTACGGCTGACATAAAAAGTTTTTGCCGTGCTCTTGAAGGATGGGAAACGCTCTTTCATACGGCGGCTTTTTTTCGCGACAATTACAAAGCCGGCTATTATCGGGACGAACTCGAAAAAATTAACATAAAAGGCACAATTGCACTTCTGGGAAGCACCTATACTGCAGGAATAAGGAATTTTGTCCATGTGTCGTCCATTGCTGTTTTTGATGGTGCCCCCGGTCAACTGATTGACGAAATCTGTGACAGAAATATTGCTGGCGAGTTCACACGCGAAGTGCAACACTCCTGAGCACTATGGTATTGCCCGGTTTGCTAACTGTGGAGTGTTG
>NZ_CALYQK010000007.1 GCF_945285465.1 uncultured Bartonella sp.
TTCCCTGCCTTGGTTAGCGGCACGGGCTCATCTAATCAAGCAATAGATGCATTTTCACCTATGATTTTTAGGTTTTTAAATACACCCTGTGGATAATTCCCCTAGGGGATGAACCGATTTTCATCAACCGGCCTTAAACGCGGCAATTACCACGCCCGGCTCCAAGACGCAAAGATATTTTAATATTTTTTGCGTCTTTCTTTTGTTTTATACAAAAATCCCGCCATAGTCTTGATGTAAAAACAGGATAGATAAGCCATTTGACGTTAATTATTTAACGCTACTTTTAACGTTTTAGCCTAAGCTGTTTTCAATCAAATCATGGCCATACCGCCATTGATATGTAGCGTTTGACCTGTCACAAAAGCTGCTTCGTCACTAGCCAGATAAATGGCAGCCGCAGCAACATCATTGGCTGTTCCCATACGTTTCATAGGAATTGCCGACATAATGGTCTCTTTTTGTTTTTCATTAAGCTTATCGGTCATAGCCGACTCAATAAAGCCCGGCGCAATGCAATTGACCGTTACATTCCGGCTTGCAATTTCTTGTGCCAAAGATTTTGAAAAACCGATAATTCCAGCTTTTGTCGCACAGTAATTTGTTTGACCGGGATTACCAATAACGCCGACTATTGAAGAAATATTGATAATGCGTCCATAACGCCGGCGCATCATCGGATGGGTCAATGCACGGGTCAGAAGAAATACAGCCGTCAGATTGACCGCCAAAACATCATCCCAGTCACGGTCGCTCATCCGGACAAAAAGTCCGTCACGGGTAATACCGGCATTATTGACAAGAATATCAATACCCTCCATTTCGGATTCGGCTTTTTCCGCAAGTTTTTTGATCTCGTCACGATCAGAAAGATTAGCAGGAAAAACAAAACAATTGTTACCAAGCTCTTCGGCCAGTAATTTGAGTTTGTCTTCACGTGTTCCGTGAAGCCCGACCACAGCACCTCTTGCATGCAACATACGTGCTATGGCTTCGCCAATACCACCGGTTGCCCCTGTTACAAGTGCTTTACGCCCATTGAAATCAAACATATCAACTTCCTTGCTTACACACCCAGCGCCTTCAGCGCATTATCAATTTCTTCACCTGTACCAACGGTTATACCGTTTATATTTCTATCAATTCTTTTGGCCAGCCCCGTCAGAACCTTACCACAACCGATTTCAAAAAGGCGATCGACACCGTGCGAGCCAAACCATTCGATTGTTTCACGCCATCTGACCCTTCCGGTGACCTGACGCACAAGCAATTGGACAATTTTTTCCGGATCAGTTTCCGGTTCAACAGAAACATTCGCAATAAGCGGCACAGTCGGAGCCGATTTATTGACATCCATAAGTGCTTTTTGCATGGCATCTGCGGCCGGTTGCATCAAACTTGAATGGAACGGCGCTGAAACAGGAAGAAGTATGGCCCGCTTTGCCCCCTCTTCCGACGCCAGTTTCACTGCCGCATTAACAGCTTGCGTTTCGCCCGAAATAACAATTTGGCCACCACCATTATCATTGGCAATCTCACAGATACCTTCACGCGAAACCGTGCGACAAAGTTCGGCCACAACCTCCTCGTCAAGACCGATAATTGCCGCCATTGCACCTTCGCCGACACACACTGCCGCCTGCATCGCATTGCCACGCACACGTAAAAGACGCGCCGTATCGGCAAGACTGAACGTGCCGGCAGCACAAAGTGCGGAATATTCTCCGAGCGAATGACCGGCCACAAATGAAATTTTTTGCTTCAGATCGAGACCATTTTTCTCGAGAATACGTATAACAGCCATAGAAACCGCCATCAGTGCAGGCTGTGCATTTGCAGTCAATGTCAATAAATTATCCGGCCCCTCGAACATGACCGACGACAATTTCTCACCCAACGCATCATCGACTTCTTCAAAAACTGCCCGCGCTTCCGGAAATTGTTCGGACAAGATCTTGCCCATACCGACCGTTTGGCTTCCCTGTCCGGGAAAAGTAAATGCCGAAACCATTTCAGTTCACTCCTTGGCTGAAATCAAGTTTAGGTGGTCTTGACCTATAAACGAGACGAAAGTCAAGTCTTCACCCTTGTTTACTAGTCTAAATCCGTCCCCCGCCCCTTGGGAGAAAATGGCAATTGATAAATAAATCTAGGTATAAATGGCATAACCACATAAAAAACAAACAGACTGGCAACACACCCCAACAGTATGCCTCCCAAAATATCCGATGGATAATGGACAGCCGTAAACACGCGCCCCCAACAAGTCAGCAAGACCAACACAAGCGCCAACCTTGCTATTTGTCTATAGCGATAACAATAAAGCAGCAGGCAATAAATTGTAAAAATTAAAGCATGATTGCTCGGGAACGAGGCATTTTCCTTATGCTTGATCAAAGCTTCGGCAATACCGGCAACAAAAGGACGCGGCCGATAATAGAAAGTTCCGATAAGGTGGCTGAAAAAAAGTCCGATTGCAACAGCAATCACTATCGCAAGTGCCGTCTGGCGTTCTCCCCGCCCACCCAAAAGCCACAATATGACGAGATGGAGCGGAATGAAATAGATGAGAAACTTGGCGCAGATGATGCCAAAATAGACGATCAATGTCGGCGTATGAGGGGTCGCAACAAAAAAATGGAAAAGTGCAATATCAATTTGCTCGAAAAAAGCCATTTTACCTGAACTCCCGAAACCGTTGCCCAAAATCTTTTATTGAAAATTTGGTTACTTTTATATCGACTAAATTGTTCTTCCAACCAAAAAACGGTTATTCAATGGTTCCTGCTTGCTATTTTTTTTAAAAAGCTGTAAATACCGCGCGTTCATTGTCGGCATTTGGCCGGGGGTTGAACGGAGGGTCGTATATTGCGACACGAAACATTAATGTTTCAAGCCTCCCGTGTCTCCGCTCTCGAATGTCTCGAAACATGCGTCCTTTCTTCTTCGGCCACATTCCGAAAAGGCAAGTCGCAGAGGCTCTGCGTCAGGCGCCGGCAAAGATTAATAGAAGAAAGGCAAAACAATGGCTCTTTATGAACATGTGTTCCTTGCCCGACAGGATATTGCACCGCAGCAGGTTGACCAGCTTGTAGAACTTTACAAGGGTGTCATTGAAGCAAATGGCGGCAAAGTCGGGCGTATTGAAAACTGGGGTTTGCGTACGCTTACCTATCGTATACGCAAGAATCGCAAAGCTTATTATACACTCATAAATATTGATGCACCCGCTGCCGCGATTGCGGAAGTAGAACGTCAAATGCGTATCAATGAAGATATTTTGCGCTATATGACCGTTCGCGTTGACGAACTTGAAGAAGGTCCGTCAGCCATGTTATCGCGCCGCGACCGTGATGAACGTTATGGTAAAGACGAAGACCGTCCACGTCGTTCGCGCCGTTCACGCGATGATGTTAATAATGAAGGAGATGAATAATGGTAGATATTAGTCAGATCCCGACACGTCGTCCTTTCCATCGTCGCCGCAAGACCTGCCCTTTTTCGGGACCTAATGCGCCAAAGATCGATTACAAGGATATCAAGCTTCTCCAGCGTTATATTTCCGAACGCGGGAAAATTGTTCCTTCACGCATCACTGCAGTCAGCCAAAAAAAGCAACGGGAGTTGGCAAGAGCCATCAAACGTGCGCGGTTTCTCGGTCTTTTGCCTTATGTTGTAAAATAAGTATTTTAAGCAGCCGGTATAGCCGGCTGCCTTACCTGCTTTCGGTGCAGGTTTAAATAAGTCCGAAGTTGGAGCGTAATTTTAGCCCCTAACTGCAAAGGCAGGACAGCGAATCAATGGTAAAAACACAAACTTCCATAATTTCTTCCGGTATTCTGGGCGGGCTTTTAGCTGCGGCTCTTGCATTGGTTGTTACGAGTTTTTTCCTAACTTTCCCGCCAATCATTGTTTTTGTCGGTTGCTTCGTATCGCTACCGATTTTTATTGTTGCATTCGGTTGGGGGACCAAGGCAAGTTTCGTCGCGCTCGTTACAGCATCGTTTGCAATTATATTAGCGCAAAATACCTATATTGGCTTGCTCTTTGCATTGTTATTTTTCTCTCCAGCAGTTTACGCTTCATGGCTTTTAGGCTTAGCCAAGACCGACAATAATGGCCAAGCGGTCAAATGGTTTCCTCTCTCGTCCGTTATATTTATATTAACCGGCTTTATTTCGATTGTTTGCGTTTTTATCGCTTTATTTCTTAACAACTTTGCATTGACGCCCGTTATTGCTGAACGGATTGCTGACTTTTTTTCCAATTCGCTACAGCAAACCAATTCGGCAAGCGAAGCCGACATTGCTATGCTTCATAATTTTATCATTGTGAACAAAATTCAGTTGATGACTAGGTTTTTTGCGCTTTTTGGCGTATTGTTATTTATCGGAAATATGTATTTCTCAACTATCTGGGCGCAGCGTTGGCAATTATTTGGCCGCCCGCATGATGATTGGCCGACAAAATTTCGTTTGCCTTTAGCTGCACTCGGTGTCTTTGTTGCAGCATTTGTTGCTATTTTCTTTCCACTTGGCACACTTTTTAATTTATGTGCCCTGATATTTTACACCACTTTTACCTTGGTTATTTCAATAAGTGGACTTGCCTATCTTCATAATCTAACGCGCGGTATAGCCGGTCGGAGCTTTATTTTGGGCTTTGTTTATATCGCTTTTTTCACCTTAATATTTGCGGCGCCATTATCTCTCATACTTCTCTTTATGGGGATCTGGGCGACCATTCAAGAAAACCGTCAAAACGGTAAACAACAATAATAACCGCACCTGAAAGGATTAAAAAATGGATGTTATTCTTCTCGAACGCATTGCTCGCCTCGGTCAAATGGGCGATATTGTTTCGGTAAAAGACGGTTACGCACGTAACTTTCTTCTTCCACAAGGGAAAGCGTTGCGCGCTAACGACACCAACAAAAAGAAATTTGAGACACAAAGGGCACAACTTGAAGCTCGCAACCTTGAGCGTAAGAGCGAAGCCCAGCAAGTTGCCGACAAGCTTGATGGAAAGACTTTTGTGGTTATCCGTTCCGCCGGTGAAACCGGACAACTTTACGGTTCGGTTTCAACACGTGATATAGCCGACATTATTACAGCTGAAGGCTTTACGATTATCCGTACCCAGGTTGAACTTAATCACCCTATCAAGACCATTGGTCTTCACACTGTGGCGATTAACTTACATCCTGAAGTACAGGTCAATGTGACGATCAACATTGCCCGTTCAACCGAGGAAGCTGAGCGTCAGGCAGCCGGCGAGGATCTCACTTCCATTGAAGCAATCTACGGCATCGAAGAAAAGCCACTTTCTGAAGAAATCTTTGATGAAGAAGGTGCCGAACATGAAGCCGAGAAAAAGCTGGAAGATTAATCTCCGGTTTTTGTCAATAATTTGATAATGGCCGCATTTTTTTGATTTGTTTCCCATGGATGACGGCCGAACGTGCCGTGTAAACAAAAAATGAACACACCCGATCTTGAGATCGGGTGTTTTTTTTAAAAAACAGCACTATAAACGGCGCAGAAATTGATATTAATTCTATAAAAAAAATTTTTAAAGATGCTCGATTGTGCATCCGGAAGTAATGGATTTATTGAAGGAAGGATAGGACTTTATAGATGTTTGCTTTACTGAAGACGGCCGTCAGCCACATCATTACCAAAGGTAATCTGGCAATCACTGACTCGCGTGGCATTACCTATCAATTTGGTGACCAAACAGGCACGCCAATTCATATACGTTTTACATCACCAAAATGGGAACGCGAAGTGGCGCTTGATCCGGCTTTAAAACTTGGTGAAGCTTATATGGAAGGCGGATTTGTCTTTGTAAAAGGTGATATTTATACACTTCTCGAAACAATTTTTGAAAGTACCGGACCGGTTGCCGAAAATCAGCTGTGGATGAAAGCTTTCTATTTTATCCGCACCGCGACAAAACGATTCGTCCAGATGAATAATTTGCGCCGTTCGGCAAAAAATGTTGAACGCCACTATGACCTTTCAGGCAAACTTTACGATCTTTTTCTTGACCCAGACCGCCAATATTCCTGCGGTTATTTTGAAACACCAAACACATCGCTTAATGAAGCTCAACTGGCAAAAAAACGTCATCTTGCTGCCAAACTACAGGTTGAAAGGGGTGAAAAACTTCTCGATATTGGTTGTGGCTGGGGCGGCCTTGGTCTCTATTTTGCCAGAGTGTTGGGTGCCAATGTTACCGGTGTTACACTTTCGCACGAACAATATGGCATTGCCAACAAGCGCGCCCAAGATATGGGGCTTGAACAAAAAGCCAAATTCCAACTTCTCGATTATCGCAAAATAAACGACCAGTTTGACAAAATTGTTTCGGTTGGCATGTTTGAACATGTCGGTATCGGCCATTATAGTGAATATTTTTCTCATGTAAAAAGACTGTTAAAACCCGATGGCCGTTTTGTCCTGCATTCGATCGGACGTTCTGGTGAACCGGGTGCTACCAATCCGTGGATTGCAAAATATATTTTTCCGGGTGGTTATATTCCTTCGCTATCGGAAGTTATCCCTGTCATTGAAAAAAGCGGCCTCATCATCACTGATATCGAAATCCTCCGTCTGCATTACGCTGAAACATTAAAAGTTTGGCGTGAAGCTTTTTTAGCCAATTGGGACAAGGCAAAAGAACTTTATGACGAAAGGTTTTGCCGGATGTGGGAATTTTATCTTGCCGCTTCGGAAAGCGCATTTCGCTGGCAAGGCATGATGGTGTTCCAGATCCAGATGGCTCATAAACAAGATGCTGTGCCGCTGACACGCAATTATATCGAGCAGGAAGAAGCACGCCTTAAAAAAATTGATGCCGATCCGAACCTGAAATCGTCATCGGCCAAACAAACCGTTGGTTCGACTGCCGAGGAAGTTGAGCTTGAAAAAATGCAATAAAGGAAGCAAAACCGGAAAAGCCTGTTTCTAAAGCACCAGACTGATAAAAATGTGTCTGCACCTGCCAAACAGTATTACTGTTTTTGAAAAATTGTTAGATTGGGGCTCCATAATTTGCGACAAATCGAAAAACGTCACGCTTTTAATACGTTGTAGGGTTTTTCCGGTAGCATATATATAACTTTAAAAGTCGCATACGTCTAAAAGTTGTAATGACAATATCGCTACTTTTATGCAATAGAATTGACATGATTTTAAAATATCGTGTCAGGACAAAAATTCTCTGGCGATTTCCGTCAACAATAGAGTAAAGTTGGCAGATTGTTTATTTGGGTAAATTAAGCGAGCAACAACAGGCTAATGTCAGAAGCAAAAGTTCTCAATATCGGTCAATCAAATGGTGAAGAGACACTTCCCTACAGGCAGGCTCCACATAATATTGAAGCAGAACAGGCTCTTCTAGGGGCTATCCTTATCAACAATGATGCACTTGATCGGGTGTCCGATTTTTTGAAGCCTGAACATTTTTTCGAGCCTTTACATCAGACAATCTATGCCGTTTTGAGTGAAATGATCAAAAACGGCCGGCTGGCAAATCCGGTCACGATAAAACCGTTTATTCCATCAAACGAAAAAATCGGCGATATGACTGTTTATAGTTATGTCGTCCGTATGGCGACTGAAGCTGTCACAATTATCAATGCCGAAGATTATGGGCGGACAATCTATGACCTTTATATTCGCCGCTCGTTGATTGATCTTGGCAATGAAATTACCAATACAGCTTATGATTCACCAATCGAGCTTTCCCCATCCAAACAGATTGAAAATGTCGAACAAAAACTTTTCACACTGGCAGAGACCGGCAAATATGGTGGCGGATTTGAAAGTTTCGACGATGCAATCAAAAAAGCCATTGATATGGCGGGGGCGGCAAAAAAGCGCACATCACGGCTTTCTGGCATACCGACCCAACTTAAAAAGCTTGACGAGCAAATGGGCGGGCTTCAACGTTCCGACCTGATTATTCTTGCCGGTCGCCCCGGTATGGGCAAAACCTCGCTTGCAACCAATATCGCCTTCAACATTGCCAATGCCTTTATCAAAGCGAAAGAAAACAAACTTCCCGATGAAGAAAATGAAGGTGGAATTGTCGGTTTTTTCTCGCTCGAAATGTCATCGGAACAATTGGCCACCCGTATTATATCCGAACAGGCCGAGGTGTCATCGTCGAAAATTCGCCGTGGTGATATTTCCGAAGACCAGTTTGCCAAGCTTCTTCATTCCATGACAAGACTTCAGAAAGCTCCCCTTTATATCGACCAGACCGGCGGTATTTCCATTGCCCAGCTTTCAGCGCGTGCGCGCCGCCTGAAACGTCAGCACGGTCTTGATGTTCTTGTCATCGACTATGTGCAACTGATGACCGGTGTTTCAAAACGGGCTTCCGATAACCGTGTGCAGGAAATTACCGAAATTACAACGGGTCTGAAGGCGCTTGCCAAAGAGCTGAATGTACCGATTATTGCCCTTTCACAGCTATCGCGTCAGGTGGAAGCACGCGACGATAAACGGCCCCAGCTTTCCGATCTGCGTGAATCCGGTTCAATCGAGCAGGATGCCGATGTTGTGCTGTTTGTCTATCGTGACGAATATTATCTAAAAAACAAGGAGCCTAAACTTGGCAGTGAAGACCATTTGAAGTGGCAGACCGAAATGGAAGAAGTATTTGGCAAGGCCGAAATTATCGTTGCCAAGCAGCGTCATGGCCCCACAGGAACAGTGCGGCTTGCTTTTCAGGCCGAGTACACCCGCTTTTCCGATCTGGCCGAAAGTGACAAATTGCCAGAGCAGTTTGGCTGATTTTTATGGCAAAAACGCGCACCCAGTTTATCTGTCAAAATTGTGGCACTGTCTATTCCCGATGGACCGGAAAATGCGATGCTTGTGGAGAATGGAACACGATCGTCGAAGAAGGTTCAAATGGCGGTATCGGTGGCGGCCCGACAAAAACGAACCGCAAAGGACGCATTATTGCCCTTACCTCGTTGTCCGGTGCTATTGACGATGCACCACGCATTCAGTCGGGAATTGCCGAGCTTGATCGCGTTACCGGAGGCGGTTTTGTGCGCGGCTCCGCTTTGCTTGTCGGCGGCGACCCGGGCATTGGCAAATCAACGCTTCTCACCCAGGCAGCTGCCACTTTGGCGCGTAAAGGCTATCGAGTCGTCTATGTCTCCGGCGAAGAAGCCGTGGCGCAAATCAGGCTTCGCGCCCAACGCCTCGATGCGGCTGATACATCTGTCGAATTAGCCGCTGAAACCAATGTTGAAGATATTCTTGCAACACTGAACGAGACGAAAAGTCCCGACCTCGTAATTATAGATTCAATACAGACATTATGGTCGGATTCGATTGATTCAACGCCAGGCACGGTTACACAGGTCAGAACCGGTGCGCAAGCAATGATCCGGTTTGCCAAAAAAAGCGGTGCCGCCGTTGTTCTTGTCGGCCATGTGACCAAAGACGGGCAAATTGCCGGTCCTCGCGTTGTCGAACATATGGTCGATGGTGTGCTTTATTTCGAAGGTGAAGGCGGACATCAATATCGTATTCTACGCACCGTGAAAAACCGTTTTGGCCCGACCGACGAGATTGGTGTTTTCGAGATGTCTGACCGGGGACTACAAGAAGTCAACAATCCCTCAGAGCTGTTTCTCGGTGAACGAAACAGCAAGGCACCCGGGGCGGCGGTATTTGCCGGCATGGAAGGAACACGACCGATTCTTGTTGAAATACAAGCCTTGGTTGCCCCTTCTTCGCTCGGCACCCCCAGACGTGCAGTCGTGGGCTGGGACAGCAACCGTCTATCAATGATTCTCGCAGTTTTAGAAGCCCATTGTGGTGTTCGCTTCGGCCAACATGATGTTTATCTTAACGTTGCCGGTGGTTACCGCATTTCCGAACCGGCTGCCGATCTTGCCGTTGCCGCTGCACTTGTTTCTTCGCTCGCCGGAATAGCATTGCCGGCAAATTACGTATTTTTCGGCGAAGTCAGCCTTTCGGGAGCGGTGCGTTCTGTTTCCCATTGCGGGCAAAGGTTGAAAGAAGCCGAAAAACTCGGATTTAAAGGAGCCGTTCAACCGACAGGAACCAGCGAAACTGTCAAGTCAGCGTCTTTCCGGCAAAGGAGTTTTGCCGATTTGCCTGAACTTGTTGCGGCAATTGCCTCGGGGAAAAAACACGGTTCCCATGCCTGACAAAAACGGGCTTATGAACAAAACAATGCGTTAGTACTTTAAAAATCAGGCAAATGTTGTTATTGGTTAGCCAAACGGACATTGAAGACGTAGAAACGACACTTTAACATGTTTTGCCGATTGATGCGTAATTTAAGGACAAGCTGATGTTTTTGACAGCCCTTGACGGTCTGGTTATTGTTGTAATCCTTTTTTCGGCCTTTCTTGCTATGGTGCGTGGTTTTTCACGTGAAGTTTTGTCTTTGGCATCATGGATTATTGCTGCTTTGGCGGCAATTTTTCTCTATAAAAATATTCTGCCCTTTGTCGAAACCTATCTTTCCAATAAAACGGTAGCGTTAATCGCCAGTTTGGCGATTATTTTTATTGTTGTTTTCATCATCGTTTCTGTCATAACAATGAAGATTGCCGATGTCATTATCGATAGCCGTATTGGTGCTCTTGACCGTACGATAGGATTTGTTTTTGGTGTTGTTCGCGGTCTTTTCATCATGGTTATAGCTATGCTGCTCATCAACCAGCTTATAAAACCGGACGAACAGGCTCCATGGCTGAAAGACGCCAAATCGAAGCCAATGCTTGATTCTTTAAGCACAAAAATATGGGATTTGTTACCAAAAGATCCTGATTGGATTTTCGATAAAGCTTCAAGTTTTCTCAAAAAAGATGAAGCGGGCAATAGTGAAAATAGTAGCGGAGAAAATCCCGCACAAGCGGGTGATTAGATGAGGCACCGACAATTCATTTTTTGTACTGACAAACGTTCTTAATATCTCTGCAGGATGGCTAATATGACAATGGCTAATATGACAAAAGAGGTCTCTTCTCAACAAAGTTTTTCTCTTGACGACGATACATTGCACGAGGAATGCGGGGTTTTTGGAATTTTAGGACACAATGATGCGGCAACATTAACAGCTCTCGGTCTTCATGCATTGCAGCATCGCGGACAGGAAGCAGCCGGAATAGTGTCTTATGATGGAACAATATTTCATCAAGAAAAACATATGGGACTTGTAGGTGACCATTATACCAATCCACAGACTTTAGCCAATCTTCCCGGTGACAGGGCAATTGGCCACACACGTTATTCGACAACCGGCGAAACAGCGTTACGCAATGTTCAGCCGCTTTTTGCCGAACTTGAAGTAGGCGGTATAGCTATTGCCCATAATGGCAATCTCACCAACGGGCTGACATTGCGCCGCCAACTCATCGCTTCCGGGGCTATTTGTCAATCAACTTCCGATTCAGAAGTTGTTCTTCACCTTATTGCGCGTTCGCGTCATGTTTCATCATCAGAGCGGTTTGTTGACGCCATTCACCAGATCGAAGGTGGTTTTGCTATGATCGCTCTTACCCGCTCGAAGCTGATTGCTGCCCGCGACCCGGTGGGTATCAGACCACTCGTCATGGGAGAGCTTGATGGCAAACCGATTTTCTGTTCCGAAACATGTGCACTTGATATTATCGGTGCCAAATATATCCGTGATGTTGAAAATGGCGAGGTGATTATTTGCCAACTCCAGAAAAATGGCGAAATCACGATCAAAAGCATTAAGCCAAAATCTCCCAAACCAGAAAAGCTGTGCCTTTTTGAATATGTCTATTTTGCCCGTCCCGATTCCATCATCGGTGGCCGCAGCGTTTATAATGCGCGCAAAAATATGGGCATTTATCTGGCAAAAGAAGCTCCTTGTGATGCCGATGTCATTGTACCGGTTCCCGACGGCGGCACGCCGGCAGCAATAGGATATGCCCAACAAAGCGGAATTCCCTTTGAACTTGGTATTATTCGTAACCATTACATCGGGCGGACATTTATTGAGCCGACACAACAAATTCGTGCTTTTGGTGTCAAGCTCAAACATTCGGCAAACCGCCCGGTAATCGAAGGAAAACGCGTCGCATTGGTTGACGATTCGATTGTGCGAGGCACAACATCAATCAAAATTGTCCAGATGTTGCGCGATGCGGGTGCGAGGGAAGTTCATATCCGTGTTGCAAGTCCGATGATCTATTATCCCGATTTTTATGGCATCGATACGCCCGAGGCGGCAAAACTGTTGGCCAATCAATATCCAGATTTGCAATCCATGTGTAACTTTATTGGCGCCGATTCACTCCAATTCCTGTCGCTTGACGGCCTTTACATGGCTGTTGGTGGATCGGTGCGAAATAATGATGATCCGCAATTTACCGACCATTATTTTTCGGGCAATTATCCGACGCGCCTCGTCGATCAGGAAAATACCAATAAGGTACATAAATTATCCGTTTTAAGCTGTAGCCGCTAATGCAATTATCTTCATCATTCGATTTAACCGGCCGCATTGCACTCGTAACAGGCGCTTCACGCGGAATTGGCTATCATCTGTCGCTGGAACTCGCCAAACGCGGTGCTCACATTATTGCCGTTGCCCGCACTGTTGGCGGTCTGGAAGAACTTGATGACGAAATTGTCAAATGTGGATCAAGCACCACTTTAGTCCCGCTCGATCTTCATGATATGGATGCAATTGACCGTCTTGGCAATGCAATTCATCAACGTTGGCAGAAACTCGACATATTGGTGGCCAATGCCGGAGTGCTTGGAACGATCGCCCCTGTTGCCCATGTCGAAGCAAAAACATTTGAAGATGTTTTCAAAATTAATGTGGTCAGTCAGTGGCGGCTGATTCGTACGGTAGAACCCCTTATGCGGCAATCAGATTGCGCCAGAGCCATTCTTGTTTCATCCGGCATTGTTCATAAACCGCGGGCATTCTGGGGCACATATGCCGCATCGAAAGCCGCTTTTGAAGTTCTGGGGCGTTGTTGGGCCGACGAACTGAAAAACACCACGGTCAAAGTAAATATGGCCAGCCCCGGAGCAACACGCACGGCCATGCGTGCGCAAGCTATGCCCGGAGAAGATCCGGAAACCTTGCCAACAGCACAAGAAATAGCGCAAAAAATTGCAATTCTTGCCTCTCCCGAACTAGCCAAGACAGGCGGCTTTTTTGATGCACGCAAAAACCGGTTTCTTGACTATCATATTCGCGACTAATCACGTTATTTTTTGATTTTTCTGTGACACAATATTAAGTTGGCGGTTTCTGTCAAAACTATGCGTCAAAAATCAACAAACAATTATTTCAAACAATCGGACTCATCAACAAAGTCGCTGATTTTATTTTAGTTAAGATTGACGGACAGACGCTACGATAAGCCGTAATGAACTGATTTGAATGTCCCATAAGCGTGGATTCTTCAATGTCAAAAAACATAATTGCAACGGAAAAAGACGGTTGCCCGCTTATGCATCTGAATGACGGCTTGTCTTTGCATTGTTTGGCACTCCTTTGACAGATGCGCTGATGCAATTTGTTCAGCTAATGGAAGTGTCAGCAGTTCTTTGCAAAATAATGATCAAAAACCTTGATTCCGGTTTGTATAATGGTTTTGGCGATAAGACAAAGTTACAAATATCAAACTGTCGTCACTCTTTAAACGGTGTTCATTGGGTTTTGGTGTGTCGTGCGCGAATACTCGGCATGTGATGCGATGGTGGTTTTGGTTTTAATGAGAACAGCAGGATAAAACGAGATCAATTAAATAAATTCTTTCGTTGTGTCTTTCGTGAGACGACAGTTGCTAAATAGTCCTGACATGTGGATACGCCCCATAAACGAGGAAAATCAGACAGAACAGTCGTGCAGTAATAACGAGAAAAAACTCTCAGCATAAGCTGAAAAACCAGTTGATCCATACAAACAACAAAAACTACATTTTTTAAGAGCTTAAAAGTAAATCCGACGGCTGGAATCGTCACCCCTGTTACATCGGGCGATCGCATATATCTTAAATGAGAAAAGCAGGTGCGTTGTTCAAAAGCACCGAATGTATCGTTCTTTAGGTTGTTATCCGAAATTCAATATTGTTTACATTTTAGGATTTTATAACAAAATAAGACGGATATTGTCAGAAACTTAGTTTAGATCAGGCAATGACTGAGAAACACTAAACTTCCTAAATTCATCATACAACTCTTTTGCTCTTTGCAATCTATCTGCGTCCGCCTTTTCTGGCTTGCGGCGTGCTGTTTCTTTCCACGGATCGCTAATCCCTTCTTTCGACAGAAAAACTGCTGTCGCGGTCAACTCTAACTCAATAGCATCTGAATTAGCAGCGAAGCTAACAAATTGATTTATTGAAGCATCCTTATGTTTAGCTACATCATTATCCTGATTTATTGTTTTATAAATTGAATACACCCCTCCCCAATTTGCGACTTTTTCTTCTTCGCCAATAAAATCCAATAATGCTGCTTCTTTGGCAGCATGTGCTAGCTCGTCACTGTATGGGCAATAATGTTTATAAACAAAAGAAAATTCATCCTCTAGACCCATTGCAGTCAGAAGATATACGATTTTTTGAAATCTCGTGCGGCCGACAATTTCGCCACCAGCATAACAGACGATTTCAGCAATCCTTTTATATCTTTCATCGGACATTTTTAATCTCCTGCGCTACTATTGTTTCCACAGCTTTTCTTGCATCAACTTCATCTTTATCCGTATAAACACGTAGCAACTTATACGTTTTCAATGCTGAAACAACATTAGAGCGTTCCTTTAAATCAACAAGTTCACCCGTCTCTGTTTTGATATTGATACGATCTAAAGGCCCTTTTGATTCAATTCCGGACTTGTACGGATTTCTTTCAACATTGTCGATTAAAATTTTACGACAATCTTTTTCATTTTCATTTTTCCAATCCTTTATTTTCACTTGAATTGCAACGCAACATCTGTCAACCTTTTCCAATAATTCATCTTCACCGACATTCTGAAGCTTAAACGCGCGAATAACCTCAATGCGGACATCATAACACTTAAATAATTGGCGTCTTTTCAACCGGGATGCGAAATTTGCAATTAATTTATCTTGTGCTTCTGATAACAAACTTAAAGCACCCCATACAACACTATCATCAATATCGAGTAAGGTTTCTATGTTACCTTGATTTTTTGCAAATTTTATTAGGGGATGGTTCTTGGGTAACCCAATTTCTTTTAAACTGTTTTGATTTGCCAAAGTTACAAGCCGTGTTAGTAATTCAACAAAATTTTTTTCCGCTCCGCGCGTTGCTTTATGAAAATAAACCGTAGGATATAATTGAAATAGTCCCAAGACATATGCCTCGGCAGCCGGTATCGCCTTTGGACCTAAAACAAATGTTTCTACTGTTCCTGTCGGCTGTTCATCAACTCCGATATTCACACTAGCAACTTCAAAATTTGCTATATGCCACGGAAAATCAATAGCGGCATGTTGGGTTCCGGTCATCAAACGATCTCGTCGAATATAGTCCAGTCGATCACCATCAAATTGACTAGAAACTACGGCGTGTTGTAAGGTCTTAACACCATTTTCATTTATTATATCTGCAACATCGTTTACAAAGCCCGATCCCAGCCTTTTGTTTAACACTTCTGCAATAATGCTATTTCTTATAAGCTCGTCGCTTACATCTTCATGACTAGCAAGTTTAATGTTAAGCCGTTTTCCGACCTTTTCAAATGCATGACTAAATGCGCCATGTCCAACATCATGAACTAAAGCAGCAACTAAAGCTCGATTTTCTATAGAAGGATGCTCATCCTGCGTATGTCTACGAATTATATGCATCAACTGACGCGCAGTATGAAAAACGCCTAAACTATGAGCAAAACGGAAATGTGTCGCGCCCGGATAAACTAAGTCGGAAAAGCCTAACTGCTTTACCCTTCGCAATCTTTGGAACGGCTCAGTCTGTATAACTTCCCAAAGGGTGGTTTCGAGTTCGCTGTTGTCGAACTCTATTAAATCATGAAGAGGATCGCGAACTCTCTAAACCACTTTGATCTGCGGCATACCATAGAAACTTTCTTAGAAAAAGATATAGAATCATTTTTATTATCATCAATAATACATCATAATTTTAAATAAATGTTAAGCTGAACGTTTCTTCACTAAATGTATATATTTAAACAATTACGCTAAAATGCAGATAATTTTCCCGTAAAATATATTAGTTAGAATTTTTATCCTGCTCCTTATCGCTATCTGACAAATAGTCCTCTCATTGTGTGTTTTGGTCCGATTATTCCTAAGCTTATTCACTTAACAACCTAAGCTGACTAAATTTCAGTATAACGTTTTAATCAATTTGCTCTTGTTTTGTTATAACCACATCAACGGCATCCTACCCCAGACGAATGAGCCTTGCAGCCGTCCGTGTATCCTATCTTTCATTTTACTAATCACCCTATGAAAGACAAAATGCATTTTTGCCACAACGCTGCCATTAATTTTCCTCAAAACCACATCATTAGATATAATATTCGATCAAACTTTGATCTGTTTTATGGAGGTAGAGAAACATTTTTGCGCACTATTTTTATGTTTTGGGTTGCAAATGCATTTTTAAAATTCCAAAAGATGAAATGAAGAGAGCATGAATGAAGTGTCAGCAACTCTTTGCAAGATAATGATCAAAAAAACCTTGCATTCCGGTTTGTATAATCGTTCCGGCGATAAGACAAAGTTACAAATATCAAACTGTCCTCACGTATTAAATGGTGTTCATTGGATTTTGGTGTCCCGTGCGCGAATATTCGGCATGTGATGCGATGGTGGTTTTGGTTTTATTAAGAACAGCATGATAAAACGGGAGCAAAGATCAGGCTGCTTTTCTGCATTAGCCGATATTTTTACGTGGTCAGTGCTCTCGAGAGGAAAGTGAAAATTGTCGGTACCACAATTATCGGCGTCGCGCACCAGCATAATATTGAAGCAAAAAAAGTATAATGCCTGCAAGATAGCCGCACCATCGAAGGGGAAGCTGACAAACTTTGCGCAAGGTAATACCGCGGCGTTTGCTGGCGAATACGTTTGCAAAAGTAAAAATTGCTAACCGCAACCAAACCTATAAAGGTGATCTCACAGTTTGCGTCTTTGGTAACAATAACGAATTATCACCCACACTCACCATGACATTATCGCCAATTATCAAACATTAGCATCAAAACCTATAACGCCAACGAAGTAAAATCCGATAGTACCCGAAAAACTACCCACTTCCAGCTAATTTGGTGTCGTATCGTCATCAAGAGGAATCTTTGATTGTTTTGTTGCTTCTAGCTTGGCGCGCTTTCGATAAGCCATAAGACTGAAAGGCAGAAAAACCATGTAACCGACGGCGGTAACAAGCAAAGTTTGCCAGGTATAAGTGGCTAAAAATCCGACATAAATGACAACGACCAGCATTCCCGGCACAACAACATCACGACGCAGTTGCTGGCCAATGGTTTTTCCGTTCCAGACAGGCAATCGGCTGATCAACAAAAAAGCAATAATGACTGTATATAAGCTAAATACCAGCGCCCAGCCTGCCCCCGGTTCAAGCCCCAAACAACCGAGATAGATTGGCAATAAAACCAGCAATGCTCCGGCCGGAGCTGGCACACCAACAAAGTAATCTTTCTGCCAACGAGGAATACGCTCGTTCTCGAGCATAACGTTGAAACGGGCAAGCCGTAGACAACAGGCTATACAATAAACGAGGGCGGCAACCCAACCGACCTGATGTGCCTGATTGAGCAAATAGGAATAAACGATTAATGCCGGTGCGACACCAAAGTTGACAACATCGGCAAGCGAATCCATTTGCGCACCGAAAGGTGAGCTCCCGCCAATGAGCCGTGCCAAACGCCCGTCTACACCGTCAAGAACGGCCGCCAGCAACACCATTAAAATTGCTGTTTCAAAACGTTGCTCAAATGCCAAACGAATGCTGCTCACCCCTGCGCATATTGCTAAAATCGTAATGACATTTGGAAGAACAAAACGCATCGAAATCAACGACCGGCGTCGTTGAGATTCATCATTTTTGTGCCCCTCGGGGTCAAACGAGGAAAAAGGTGAAGAACTCTCCATTAAAAATCTAATCCAGTCTAAAATCTGTTATCGTCGCGCTCTTGTCGAAGGAAGCAAAAACAGTTTCACCGGCAATAGCCTTCTGACCGATTGCCACCCGCAATTTTACATGAGACGGCAGATAAACATCAAGTCTTGAACCAAAACGAATAAGCCCGAAACGCTTACCAGCAACGACCGGTTCATTTTCCTTGACCCAGCATACTATTCTTCTCGCGACAAGACCAGCAACTTGTACCACACCAATATCACCATGCGCCGTTTCAATGACAACGCTGTTCCTTTCATTGTAGTCGCTTGCTTTATCGAGTTCGGCATTACCGAATTTTCCCGGCCGGTAGACTATCGAGCGCACTGTGCCATCCATCGGTATCCGGTTGATATGGCACGAGAATATATCCATAAACACCGACACACGTATCATTTCTTCAGTACCTAGCCCCAATTCTTGTGGCGGCACGAAAAGTCCCACAAATGATATGCGTCCATCTGCCGGACTCATTACAAGATTTTTATCAATCGGGGTCACACGTTCCGGATCACGAAAAAAATAGATGCACCATATTGTCAGCACCAGCCCGAACCAAAAAAGCGGATTCCATATCCAACCCAGAATTAGCGAAAGGATAAAAAAACCGACGATAAATGGGTACCCTTCCTTATGGATAGGGGCAAAACCATTACGAACGGATCTTACAATACTCATACGCATTTGCCCCATTTTTCCTTATTAAGTACCATACAGTTTTCTCCGAATTTGGTATCTATTTATCCAATCAATAAGCGAAAAGCGATAGCTTGTTTCACAAACTCAACAACATGCCTATACGCGTCGCGGAACAATACCCAGTTTATCTTCCTCGCGAATTTTACGCAGTTGTTCTTCGGCCTTTGAAACTTCGAGTTGCTTATTCCACATTGACGCATAAAGGCCATTTTTTTCAAGAAGTTCTTGATGCTTGCCACGTTCAACAATTCGCCCGTTTTTTAACACGAGAATTTCATCTGCACCGATAACCGTCGATAATCTATGGGCAATAACCAGCGTTGTGCGCCCGCGGCTTACAACATCTAGTGCGTGCTGGATTTCGAGTTCTGTTGCGGTGTCTAGTGCCGATGTAGCCTCGTCCAGTATCAGAATTGGTGGTGCCTTCAAAATTGTGCGGGCAATAGCGACCCGTTGTTTCTCTCCGCCTGAAAGCTTCAAACCGCGTTCTCCGACCATTGATTGATAGCCATCGGGCAATTGATTGATAAAACTGCCAATCTGCGCCATTTCCGCTGCTTTTTTTACTTCTTCATCCGTTGCGTCAGGACGACCATAACGAATATTATAGGCGATCGTATCATTAAAAAGCACCGTATCCTGAGGCACCATGCCTATCGCATCGCGCAAACTTTTTTGTGTAACCGAACGGATGTCTTGTCCGTCTATGGTTATTGACCCTTTCTGGACATCGTAGAAGCGGAAAAGAAGTCGCGAAATTGTCGATTTTCCGGCACCGGATGGCCCCACAATAGCGACTGTTTGTCCGGCTGGTACACAAAAATCAATATCTTTTAAAATCTGCCGGTTTTTGTCATAGGAAAATTCGACATGATTAAAGCGGATTTCACCTTTTTTAACGACAAGTTTTTTGGCTCCCGGAGCATCTTGTATTTCCTGTTTAACATCAAGAAGATCAAACATAGATTCAATATCTGTAAGCCCTTGGCGAACCTCGCGATAGATAGACCCAATAAAATTCAATGGTATCGAAAGTTGCATCAATAACGCATTGATAAAAACAAAATCGCCAAGATTTTGTGTGCCATTGAGCACCTCATGCGCCGACATAAGCATCATACATGTCATGCCGATACCGAAAATAACAGCTTGTCCGAAATTAAGCCAGCCAAGCGATATCCATGTTTTTATCGCCGCTTTTTCATAGCCTGCCATGGATTCATCAAAACGCTTGGCTTCCAAGGCTTCGTTTCCGAAATATTTCACTGTTTCAAAATTCAGCAGCGAATCAATTGCCCGTGTGTTTGCTTCCGTATCCGATGCATTCATCTGACGACGAATTGAAATCCGCCAGTCGCTCGCTTTAATGGTAAACCACGTATAAAGAGCAACAGTCACTGCGACAACGCCCATGTATCGCCAGCCATAGCTGACGTAGAGCACGAAAGCCGTCAAGGCAAATTCCAGTATAGTCGGGGCGGTGTTGAGAATGGAAAAGCGGACAATTGCTTCTATGCCTTTTGTCCCGCGTTCAATCACACGCGATAGCCCGCCGGTACGCCGCTCAAGATGGAACCTCAAAGACAGCTCATGCATGTGGACAAATGTCTGGTATGCCAACCGGCGCACGGCATGTTGACCGACCGTCGCAAATAAAGAATCACGAAGCTGGTTAAGCCCGGCTTGCAAAATACGCGCCACATTATAGGATAGCACCATCATTACCGGTGCTGCAAAAAAAGCCGGAAGCCAGGCGGGCGGCGTATAGTTCACATTAAGCGCATTAGTGGCATATTTAAAGAAGTACGGTACTGAAATAAGCACCAATTTGGCAAGGATCAGATAGAATAGTGCCCATAAAACGCGTAATTTCAAGTCTGGCCGGTCTGAAGGCCACATATAAGGCCACAGATTGAATATCGTGCGCAACGTATTGCCAGACTCGGCCGAAACAGTTTTGGATTTTTTTGCCAGCGTCATTTTTCCTTCAGACCATTTTGAGCAATTTTTATTAACGGTTTTGTTCTTTTCCACTGATTATAGGCAAAATCAGTTCTTGACCGATCCTGATATGGTTTTGATTTTTAAGAGTCATTGAATTTGCCCAATATATGTCCTTTTCATAACGAGACGAACCATAGATTTTCCTGGCAATCGAAGACAGAGTATCGCCCTTTTTTACAATAATTGTGCGCATCGGTTTTCCCCGATAATAGACTTGATCAAAAAAATGGTTACCTTCTCCGGTCCGGAATGGAATACCCAGTATATCTATGGTTTCACCTGCTTCATTAAAAAGATCAAGCCGGACAAAATGATCGCCGGGAAATAACGATATCAAACGCGACAATGAAAATTTTCCTGACGAATTTGTGATATTGCGTCCAAGACGTGTATTTCCCAATGTTGCAATGACTTGTGTATTTTTTTCCGCATGGCCAAGAATAGTCAACGTATCATTCTTATACGTTACCCGAGCCACATCAAACAGTTTATCGCTGTTTTTGCCAATGTGGATAATTGAAAAATCATCAGAAATAAAATGGTTTGCGCCCGTTGGATCATGGATAACAGCCGCCATCGCATTATTTTTATTTTCGGGTATGAAAACTGTTACTGTTTGTAAGGAAGTAACTGATTTGCCACTCTTATCAGTCGCCCGCAGAACAAGATGATATTCGCCAACCCCAAGAATTTTCGTCAATGTAATCGTAAAATTGCCATCGCTATCAGCCGAAGCTTCACCGAGTTGACGGGCGCCGTCAACCACTTCAACAGTAGAATTGGCTGTTGCTTTACCAACGACGACCACATAATTTTGCTCATTCAGAAAAAAACTTTCAAAACTTGGGCTTTGTATGTCCTGTGTTTGTACACCGTAAGCTGCTGACAAAAAAAACCCGGCCAAAATGGCCATCGCAATAACGGCAATTTTTCTCATCCACAAAAAGAATGCCATGGACAAACCTGTTCTTTCAAATCTTTCAATCGGTTTCTTTCCTATTCTATTTGACCTGCCAACGGAACATTAATCTCTGCCGTAAATTATCTTTTCCTCCATGTTTCCTTTTTACTTGACGCTGCCCCGTGAAGCGTTAAAAATTTGTCTATGACAAAAATAAAATCACTTTGTGTTTATTGCGGTTCTTCGAGCGGAATTGGCGAGCATTATGTAAAAAATGCCGAAATTCTTGGCCGGTTAATGGCAGAAGCCGGTATCGCGCTCGTCTATGGTGGCGGAACGAGCGGAATCATGGGAACAATCGCGCGGGCAGTAAAAAAACACGGCGGTCGAGTTATCGGCATTATTCCGAATTTTCTGCTTAAAAAAGAGGCTCCTGATGAAGATTCTGGTTTGTTTGACGAATTTATTATTACCCAAACAATGCATCAACGAAAACAAATTATGTTTGAGCGTTCCGATGCTTTTTTGGCATTTCCGGGTGGAATCGGCACATTGGAAGAAATTGTCGAGATTATGACATGGGCGCAACTCGACCGTCACAAAAAAACTATTGCTTTTGCCAATATTAACGGCTTTTGGAAGCCTCTGATCGCACTTCTTGACCATATGAAAAATGAAGGCTTTATTCACCGTGACGACAAACTCAAGCCGTTGGTGATTGATAAAGTTGACGAGATTTTGACTGCCCTTTCAAAACAAGGATAACACCCGTCCAAAGTCAAATGAACGTGACTGGCAAGTTTTGGCTTTTTTATAAACTTTGGCGGTTTATCGGCCGGAGCGATCTCTTTGGAGCCGAGGTGGCTTTTCCAATTCGATAATCGTTTCTTTATTTTTTGAACGAAGCATGGTCGAAAAACTTGCCCCTGTGTAAATGATAAGTCCCAGCCAGATAAGCGAGAATGCCGCCAGTTGCACGGTCGAAAACGGCTCGTGAAAAACGAAAATTGCAATTAAAAACAGAAATGTTGGCGTAGAATAATGCATAAGCCCTAGAGTGGTTAAATTCAATGTCTTTGCGCCTACGGCAAAAAGTATAAACGGAACGGCAGTAAATGGCCCTGCCATGATTAACAAGCCGACATCCGACCACGAGCCATCAATAAAATGATCCTGTTTTGTAATGATAAAATAGCCTGCTATTATTAATGCCGGAACAAACAAAATCAACGTTTCAAGGGCAAAACCTTCCGTTGGTCCGACCGGCAATGACTTTCTAAAAAAAACATAAAAAGAGAAGGTAAACGGCAACAACACCGCAACCCACGGCAAACCGCCGGCGTTTATGGTCAGGATTAAAACAGCAATAACGGCAAGGCCAACAGCAAACCATTGCCATAGATTAAGGCGTTCGCGTAAAAATATAAGTCCCAACATGACATTAAATAACGGATTGATATAATAACCAAGGGCCGCGTCAACAGCGTGATCATGAGCGATGGCCCAAATGTAAATACTCCAATTGACGCTAATGAGTGTTGATGTCAAACAAGCCATCGCTACGATTTTAGCTTTTTTCATGGCCGCCCAAAGATCATTGATACGGCCTGCAACAATAAGGACAACAAGCGCAATGGGTATAGACCACAAGACACGATGGGCAAGGATTTCCATCAGAAAAATATGGGAAACCGCCTTCATATAGAGCGGAAAAAGTCCCCAAATAACGTAGGCGCAAAGTGCCGCAACAAAACCTGAAATATTTACTGGTAAAAGCTTCTCGCTTCGTGAAAACAAATATTTCAGGTTCATGGCACTTTATCTTCCCCCCGCTCCTATTATCATCCGGTTGTTAAATTCAATGCCTTTCAAACAATAAACAAACCGCTGCGCATTCGCCCGTTTCGACTTTTTTCTTCATACCATTCTGCCGCATAAATATTCTCGATCGAAACCTTTTTCTTTTTCAGTTGCTCTTCAAGCCATGTTTCTGTTTTGCCGATTTCATCGAGACTGCCATTGACAATACTGCCATTTTTAATGACCAATGTTGAGCTTTTTCCTTCTTCCTTGCGGATGACAGACAAATCGCCGTTTGATTCAAGGCGGGCAAATGCGACTTCGTGTAATGCACAACCTTTAATTCGGAGCATTGTCGAAAAATCATTCACGTCAATATTCAAACGTTTAATCTCATCCATCTGGTATTTGCCATCCAGGACAAGGGCAACATCCCCGCCTGCGACAAGTCGATGGACGAAAACCGAATGTCGGCGCAAAAAATTTAAACCGATAACCAGAAGCTGCCAGATGATAAGCACAATCAATAACTGGATAACGGTAATTTTCGGATTATAGATGACACCACCAATAATACCACCCATAACGAAATTGCTAATGAGATCTGTAGGGGTCATCTGGCTGAGACTACCCCTGCCACTTGTTCGCAAAACCAGAAGAAAAACCGCAAGGCCAACAAAAAGTTTCAGTGCCACATAACCATAACCAAAGAGGTATTCCATTCTATAAATTTCTCCATCGTTACCAGTGGCGAATTCTGGCGGGATTAACGCTTTATTTCCCAATGTGTCACGCGCTCGCCTGTCAGCGGATCTTTTTCGTCTTTCAAAATGATATTTTTCAGCACCAATTCATCTCTCAGACGATCAGCCTCTGCCCAATTTTTCGACTTTATGAAACCGAGGCGTTCATGAATTTTCTGCTCAACAAAATGAACATCTATTTCACTTTTTCGATTAAATAGCGGGCAAGTTTCGTCATCTATCCATTGTTCGTTCAACAAACCGATCAACGCCATACCGGCTTTTAAATTTGTCGCGTCCTGCATTTTGAAGTATTGGCGTAAATAGGTAATTGCACTCCAGCAATTCAGATCTTCGGCCAAAGCCTCGACAAACTCGTCGCTAACCGGTGTATCATCGCAAGAACGGATTTTCTGATCGCGCAATAATTCATACCAGCGATAAAGTTCGCTGCTTGATTGACTCAAACGTTGGGCCGTCCAGTTTAACGGCTCGCGATAATGCGTTTGCAACATTGAAAAACGCGCACTCAAGCCTACCCATTGGCGATGCAATTCTTTGTCAACAGAAGATGGCACTTCGGGAAGCGATGCTTCTAAAATGTCGTGGATAGTAATAAAATTACCGAGGCTTTTTGACATTTTCTGGCCTTCAACCTGAAGAAATCCGTTATGCATCCACAGATTTGCCATTCGTTCGGTGCCGAAAGCCGAACAACTTTGCGCAATCTCGTTTTCATGGTGAGGAAATACGAGATCAATCCCGCCGCCATGGATATCAAAAATGTTGTCTGCGGGATTGTCACACTTCAAACCGCCGCCAAAAGGCTCGAGCAATTTCGCCATTGACATGGCTGAACATTCGATATGCCAGCCCGGACGCCCCTTTGTTTTTATTCCCGCTGGAGATTGCCAGCCCGGTTCGCCATTTTTCGACGGTTTCCACAACACAAAATCCATTTCGTCACGTTTATAAGCTGCCACATCGACACGCGCACCGGCAATCATTTCATCAAGCGAGCGGCGCGCCAGCGCCCCATAGCGTGGGTGGTTGCCCATACTGGAGACGGAAAACAGAACATGATCTTCAGCCACATAAGCATGACCGCGCTCAACCAGCCGATTGATCATCGCCCGCATATTATCAAGATGATCTGTTGCGCGTGGTTGTGCGGTCGGAGCAAGACACCCCAATGCTGTTACATCTTTTTGAAATTCGGCATTGGTTTTTTCAGTAAGAAGTCGAATAGCATCGTTTAACGGCATATCGGGATAATCGCGCATGGCACGCGCGTTAATCTTGTCATCAACATCTGTAATGTTGCGGGCATAAATGACATGATCTTTGCCATAGACATGGCGCAACAAACGAAAGAGCACATCAAAAACCACAACCGGGCGCGCATTGCCAATATGGGCGTAGTCATAAACCGTGGGGCCACAAACATAAAGGCGCACTTTGCTGGCATCAATCGGTCGAAAATCTTCTTTCGTTCGTGTCAGCGTGTTATAAAAATGCAATTTGGTCATCAGTGTACTTTCTTTTTTCAGGCAAACCACAGACATCCTGACAAAGCCCGGCACGACGGTCAACAAGCTTACCCAGTTAGTCATAAATATTTCAGCAAAGCGATTAGAAAAGATCAAGTTGACTTTTATTCTGCAAATTTTTCACCTTTTTTTCGTTGTCGCTTTCAGTCGGGCGGCATAAATCAATTTTCTCTTTCACATCCGAACCAAGATAAGCTGTATTATTGATTTTTCCTGATACCGGAAAGACGTCAAATTCACCGATTACGGGATCGCGCGCAATATCGATCACCTCATCAGGCCTGAAATTTCGACAATCAAGCCAGCGTTCTACATCTTTCTTTTGAACAATCACCGGCATCCGGTGATGGATCGACTTTAGCGGCGCTTTTGCAGCACAGGTTATGATTGCTGCCGTATCTACTTGTGATCCTTCCTTGCCGCTCCATGTTTCCATTAGCCCCGCAAAACCGATAATCGTTTTGTCACTCAGGCCGATATAGTAAGGCTGTGACTTGCCGTCTGTGCGCTTTTTCCATTCATAAAAACCGGTTGCCGGAATAATTACCCGATGATGGCGAAGTGCATTTTTGAAAGATCTTTTAATCGCGACAGTTTCGGCACGTATGTTAAATGTTAATGGCCATTGGTCCGGTTGTTTTGTCCAGGCCGGTATAAAGCCCCAGCGGACCAAAAGAGCATCGTGACGAGGCATATTCGACGTCGCCTCCCGAAAGGCTTCGGGGGCTTTTATGACAAGAATTGGCTGTGTCGGCGCAATATTGTAGCGGGCAGGAAAATCGTCTTCAATCCTGGCATCAAACGCTTGTTCCACTTCGCGTCGTCCCGCATCAAGTTCAAACCGCCCGCACATAGATGTCCTTTTAAAAAATTCGATGATTTTATTTTTTACCAATGATGAACAGCATTGACTACTAAAAAGACAGCTGTGGCGACCGGAACCTAAAAACTAGCCGATTTTATTTTCGTTGCCGCAAACAACCGTATTCGACACTTGTTATGCCAGCTAGCCATAAAATACGTAAAGTTGAAAATCCCAATTCATCAGCTTGTGTTCAATGTGACAATCTCCATATCACGTTGACAATGCCAATATGAGGTGAGAACTATTTGTCATTGCCCGAAAGCGGTGAAAAGCATTATAAACGGCACTGGAAGCCATACCGCTTTTTGCCAGTAAAAAACATGAGTGGGAAACTATGTACAAAATGTTGAAAACCTTTATCCTTCTGGTTTTTCTCTGCAATTGGTTACCGGCTGCTGCAGAGCAGATTCCCCAATATGATGTAAAAATGTTGCGCCTTGCCGAAGTACTTGGTTCGCTTCATTATCTGCGTAACTTATGCGGCGAAAAAACAACGCAATGGCGTGACCGGATGGAAGAATTGATTAAAGCCGAAAACCCGACGCCAACGCGCCGTGCCCGTCTTTATGCCGCTTTTAACGATGCTTATCGCGCCTTCTCTGTCAACTATCATAGTTGCACAAAAGCGGCAGTCGATGCCGATCAACGCTATATCAAAGAAGGCTCGGCGCTTGCGAACGAGCTTTTAAACCGTTACGGTAATTAATTTATCCGGAACTAAATGGCAGGATCAGGCTAATTCACACGACCTGTACCAGCAATTGAGCGACAAATAAATTTATTCTCTCCGATAAAATTCTGGCCATTACCGCTATTGCGAACGGCAACATGATTCTGTCACCCAACGAAATTCAACTGAAAGCTGAAGTAAAAGATTTTACAAAACTAAAACCTGAAATTTGTTTTGTTATATTTTCGCCTATAGTTTTATCCGGAATTATAGTGTTTAACGTGGTTACCCACTCGAAACAGGAAGCCACTTTCGTTATTCAATGTTCGCAGAAATCGCTAAAGGAAAAACCGCCATTTACAACAAGAATCGATAGAGGTCTTTATGTCATTAAAATCAAACATTTCTGTTTTATTGTTTTGTGGTGCTTTTTTTTCACCACTTTTGGCGCAGTCGCTTACCACCCCGCCGACTGATTCATCAGACGACCAGTTGAAGGTTCATCCAACTGTTCAAAAAGTTGATGATGCCGCAAATCCTATTCCTTTACCGGAGCCGGGTAAAAAACTTGCGCAAAAAAGTACCGAGACCAAACCGGAAATACAATATGACGTTGAAAAATTGCCTTCGCCGGTCAAAATGATGCGACAAAAGATTCTTGAGGCGGCAAAAAGTGGCGATATCAATAATTTAAGGCCGTTATTAGGCACCGGCAACGATCCGACACAGCTTTCTGTATCCGACAATATTAACGATCCCATTGCTTATCTAAAACAGCTATCGGGCGATGGCAACGGACTTGAAACAATGGCCATTCTGATCGATTTGTTAAATTCCGGTTTTGTCCATCTTGATGAAGGTGATGATGGAGAAATTTATGTTTGGCCTTATTTTGTAGCCGTGCCGCTTGATACACTAACGAATAAACAACTTGTCGAACTTTTTCAAATTATGACCGCTGGTGATTTTGAAGAGATGAAAGAAATCGGCACTTATAGCTTTTTCCGTATTGGCATAACACCGGATGGCCGGTGGCGTTTTTTTATAACGGGCGATTAATGTTTACCACCCAGACAAAGTATTATTCTGACGAAATCGAGGAATATGACATATTCACTCTATTTCACTCTATTATTGGCACGTGCATATTTTTTGGCTAGCTCATGGGCGAGATATGATGAAGAAGTTGTGGCAAATCGCTTAATTTATCTATTTTTAAATAACGACGATAGTCATATGGTTCATCAGCCCGTTCGAGAGCCCATGTTATTTGATATGGGATATAAACAGCCCAGCCACCCGCTTCAAGAACCGGAACTATGTCCGATTTTAACGAATTTCCAACCATCACCATTTCCTGTGGCAGGATTGTGTGACGTTTGAAAAGTTTCTCGTATGCGGTTTTATCTTTATGACTAACAATTTCCAACGCTGCAAAAAACGGCTCCAGGCCTGATTTTGCTATCTTGCGTTCCTGCTCGACAGGATCACCTTTGCTGATCAATATCAAGCGGTAATTTTCTTTAAGTTCATCAAGAAGCGGCAAAACGCCATCAACCAAACAAACAGGTTTTTCCATCATGGAACGTCCCAGTTCCACAATATTGTTGAGAAGTTGCGTCGAAATAGACTGTTTACCAAGCTCCAACGCTGCTTCGATCATTGAAAGAACAAAAGCTTTTATGCCATAGCCGTAAAGAGCAAGATTATGCTTTATCGTTTGGAAGAGGTGTTCTTCAATAACAGCGTCATCGGCATAACAGCTAAGAAGTACCACAAATTCACGCTCGGCCTCGCGAAAATAAAATTCATTGTGCCAAAGCGTGTCATCGCCATCCAGACCAATGGTTTTGATCGTCATTCTATCGGCTTAGCGCGTATGAGGTAAACTCTCAAGAAACTCAACAGGCTCGCCCTGCGACGGCGTGACAATTTCACCTTGCCACATCACGGTTTTACCGCGAATAATCGTTCCGACCGGCCAACCTTTGACCTTTTTACCATCATAAGGTGTCCAGCCGGCCTTTGACCCTATCTGCTCATTATGAATTGTTTCTTCCCGCTTTAGATCAACAATCGTCAGATCGGCATCATAGCCAACGGCGATGCGTCCTTTGCGGCTGATGCCAAAAATGCGGTTGGGGCCATGAGAAGTAAGATCGACAAAACGTTGCAAAGAAAGATGTCCGGCATTGACGTGATCAAGCATAATGGCCGAGGTTGTCTGCACACCTGTCATGCCGGAAGGAGATGCGGGATAGATCTTGTGTTTTTCTTCCAATGTATGCGGCGCGTGATCTGAACCTAAAACGTCGATAATTCCCTGTTGCACGCCATACCAAATACCGGCACGATGACGACTTTCCCTGATTGGCGGATTCATCTGGATCAAAGTTCCAAGGCGGGAATAATCATCAGCCGACAAGGTCAGGTGATGTTGTGTTGCCTCAAGTGTTGCAACATCCTTGTGGTTTTTTAGAAATTCTATTTCCTCGGCCGTTGAAACGTGCAGAACGTGGATACGCGCCCCTGTCTCATGTGCAATTTTGACAAGACGTTCGGTGCAATTAAGTGCTGCAGTTACATCGCGCCAGACGGGGTGAGACGACGCATCGCCCTCGATACGCAAATGCTTGCGTTCATTGAGCCGCGCCTCATCTTCCGAGTGGAAGGCAGCGCGCCGACGGGTGTGTTTTAAAATTTCTCTGACCCCGTCATCATCGGCAACAAGAAGATTTCCTGTTGATGAGCCCATAAAAACCTTGATGCCGGCCGCACCGGGCAAACGTTCCAATTCGCCTACATCACGGGCATTCTCGTGCGTACCGCCGACCCAGAAAGCAAAGTCGCAATGCATACGGTGGAAGCCGCGCTTAACTTTATCGGCTAATGCTGCTTCAGTTGTTGTTAACGGATTGGTGTTTGGCATTTCAAAAACGGCTGTCACGCCTCCGAGCACAGCCGAGCGCGAGCCACTCTCGAGATCTTCTTTATATTCACCGCCGGGCTCGCGAAAATGCACTTGGCTGTCAATTATTCCGGGAAGAATATGAAGACCGCTACAATCGACAATTTCTGCCGCCGAACAGGATGATAGATTGCCAATTTCCGCGATACGCCCGTCAAGAATTCCAACATCTCGCTGGCCGATGCCATCCTGGTTGACAAGTGTTCCACCCTTAAAAATCTTATCAAATGTTCTCGACATTGTTTTTGCTCCTTGCAGCCCACCATTATACCGATTACGTAAATGCGAGAAGAAAGGCAAGATCGATGGTCGCAAATCACCCATATCTTTTTCTCGATGATCGCCGCATATTGTTTGTCACTGGCGAGGATGCAACGCATTTTTTGGAGCGGCTCATTACCACTGATGTCGAACAAATCGGGCAAGGTGAACTTTTTCCCGGTGCACTCCTTTCGCCACAGGGAAAGGTGCTTTTCGATTTTCTTATTGGTCGCGTTGCTCACGGCTATCTTATTGATATTTCCAACGAACTTGCCGAAAATTTCAAAAAGCGGCTGACACTTTATAAATTACGTTCCAAAGTTGAAATTGCTGAATCTCTTGAACAGCTTATCAGCGTTTCTTGGGGTAAAGATTCACCTTTTTCAGAAACTGATTCAACTTTTGCCGATAAGCGTTTTCCGGATAAGGAAAAAGTGTTGCGCAATTATAACAAGATCTTGCCCCCTGCCCCACACTCAAACGAATTGAAAGATCAATGGAACATGCTGCGCCTGCAACATGGCATTGCCGAAAGTGGTAAGGATTTTGTCCCGGGGGACGTTTTTCCCCATGATATCAATTACGACCAGATCGGTGCAATTTCTTATAAAAAAGGTTGCTATATCGGACAGGAAATTGTTTCACGCATGCATCATCGCGGCACCGCACGCCGGCGTATGCTTGTGGCAACAAGTGATGATATGCTCCCGCCTGCCGGTTCGATCGAAGCAGATGGCAAAACGATTGGCACCTTGGGAACTGTTGTTGCGCATAAGGCCTCGGCAATTGTGCGCATTGACAGGGTAAAACTGGCTCTCGATCAACATGCGGCTTTTTCTGTGTGTGGTAGATTACTGACGCTGACAATAGCACCGAATATGGGCTACAGTTTTCCCGAAAACACAACAGAAGGTGAATAAATGGCAGAGGCGGAAATCGACCGCAATGGTGATATACGTGCCTGGCAACGGATGTTATCGGGACGCAGGCTCGATCTTATAAATCCTTCGCCTCTGGATATTGAAATTACCGACATCGCCCATGGTCTGGCGCGCGTTGCCCGATGGAACGGACAGACAAAAGGCAGTCATGCCTATTCGGTCGCCCAGCATTGTCTGTTGGTCGAGCAGATTTACCGATGTTTGAATACAAAAGCTTCGCCAGACGAGCAACTGCTTGCTCTTCTTCATGATGCACCCGAATATGTTATCGGCGACATGATTTCCCCCTTCAAGGCCGTCATGGGCGGAAGCTATGAACTGATCGAAAAGCGACTTGAGGATGCTATCCGTATCCGATTTGGCCTTGCTACCAATTTAAGCTTGAAGATAAAAAAACTGATAAAACAGGCCGACCGTATCGCCGCTTTTTATGAATCCGTTACTCTTGCTGGTTTTAACGAAGACGAGGCTTTACGCTATTTCGGCCATCCCGCCGGAATGACGCAGGAAGGGCTTGATTTGGCGCCGCGCCCAACGGATCAGATCGAAGGGGCATTTCTTGCCCGGTTCAATGCAATCGAGCTTGAAAGATCTCATTAATGGCTTATCTTATTGTTACCCCGCTTTCAAAATTGGCCGATATTGCAGCCCGTTATCAGCCTGGCGAGCTCATAACGCTCATGAATAAAGGGACCGCTATGGAGCGACCGGCAATAATTGAAGAAAATTGCCACCATTATCTGGGATTTAATGACATTAATGAAGACCAAGAAGGACTCATTGCCCCGACTGATAAGGAGATTTTCAAGCTTCTTGCTATTGCTGAAAATTGGAACCGCCATTATCCGTTACTGATCAATTGTTATATGGGAATTTCCCGTTCGACGGCGGCAGCTTTTTTGATTGCCTGCGCGCTCCAGCCGAAAAAAAATGAACAAGACATTGCAAAGCTCTTGCGCAAAAATGCACCTTCAGCCACACCAAATAAGCTGATGGTTGCCCTTGCCGATAAAATCCTCGACCGTGATGGGCGCATGGAACGCGCAATTGCCGATATTGGCCGAGGTGCTGAAGCCTTCGAGGGTACGCCTTTTATTTTGCCGATAGATGATTGATTAGCCAACTATAGCTTATGTTTGTGTAAAAACGCCATTTGGTGGATTGCTGCCATTAATTGCACATAGCGCAGCAAGCAGCACAGAGAAACAATATAACGAGCACTCACCGAAAGTCAGAATCAAAGTGATGAAACAGGCAGAAATGTATTCCATCTCTTTTCATTAGCGACGAAAACGTTGGCAAGCTAATTATTATCCATTGAATAGATTTCATTTTCATCAGGAAAAGTACGGGCCTTGACGTCGCTGGCATATTGTTTGACAGCGTTTTCCATGCCATGCTCCAAATCGGCATAGCGACGCACAAATTTCGGTACCCATTCACTAAAGCCTAACATATCTTCCATAACCAGAATTTGACCGTCACACTGTTTGGACGCGCCAATTCCGATTGTCGGTATAGGCATATCACGTGTTATTTTTGCGGCCAAAGGTTCGACAATCCCCTCAAGAACAATGGCAAAGGCTCCCGCTTCGGTAATTGCTGCGGCATTTTCCTCAATGCGTGGCCAATCGCTTTGTTGGCGTCCTTGCGGTTTAAAACCACCCATACTGTTAACAGATTGCGGTGTAAGACCGACATGCCCCATAACCGGTATTCCCCTTCTTGTAAGGAAACGTATGGTTTTTGCCATTTCGACGCCGCCTTCAAGTTTTACCGCACCACATCCTGTTGCCGACAGAATGCGTGAGGCGTTGGTAAAGGCCTGTTCGGGACTTTTCCCATATGATCCGAATGGCATATCAACAACAATAAGGGCATGTTTAGAACTGCGGACGACCGCGCTACCATGCATAACCATCATATCGACAGTTACCGGCAAAGTTGAATCAAAACCGTGCATCACCATGCCAACACTATCGCCGACCAGCAAAAAATCACAATAAGGATCAGCAATTCGCGCACTATAGGCAGAATAGGCGGTAAGAGAGACAATTGGCTCGCCACCTTTACGGGCTTTTATTTGCGGCGCAGTTATACGCTTAATCTGTTCTTGTTTACTCACTTATATCACCTTTTTTGCAAAAAATATGCTGGTCGATCAGCCGGACGGAACCGAACCTTACCGTCAATAACAACACCGTCGGTTTTACAATTTGTCCGCTGACTTCTGCCAATGTTTCCCCATCACGAAAATCTATTGCTTCCGTAATTGCGCGTGGCTCTTTGGTCAAGACCGAAACAATAGAATTATAGAGAGTTGCGACATTACGCTCACCTTTTTGAAATAACGCATCGGCGGCTTTCCAACTCTGTGGAATAATAACTGCAGCCTTACGATCTTCCGGTGTCAGCAATGTGTTGCGCGACGAACTTGCCACCCCGTCATCATCGCGAAGGATGGGTACTGTTACAATTTTTACCGGGAAAGCGAGGTCTTTTACCATACGGCGGATAATGACCACTTGTTGGTAGTCTTTTTCGCCAAAAAAAGCTTTATCAGGCTGAACGATATTAAAGAGCTTGGCAACGACCGTTGTAACGCCACAAAAATGATGCGGGCGTAATTTTCCGATCAATATGTCTGAAAGTCCTGCCACTTCAACGCTTGTGACATTTCCTTCCGGCCACATCTCTTCAACCGAGGGCGCAAAAACATAATCAACACCGGCTTTTTCAAGAAGCGCACAGTCACCTTCAAGATCACGCGGATAAGATGCATAATCTTCGTCAGGACCAAATTGTTTGGGGTTGACGAAGATTGACACGATTGTTCGCTCACACTCGCCTTTCGATTTATCGACGAGCGACAAATGTCCGTGGTGGAGTGCGCCCATTGTCGCAACAAGCCCGATTGTCAAACCGAGATGCCGGTCATCTGCCAATTGGCGACGAACATCATCAATTGTTTTTAATATTTTCATTTTACCCGTCCAAAAGCTCTGCGGTGTGGTCGAAAAGCTGGATTAGAATTCTTGAACGTCGCTATTATTTTTCAGGTATTACCCCATAACCGGCAACCATCGCTTCAGCAATTTTAACTTCCATAGCATTGGTTGCGCCGCTCACGCCGACGGCCCCAACAACAACATCGTTATTCATTACCGGAACACCGCCCCCAAGTGGTATCATGTGGGGCAGTTTTGCAATAGCTGGTTCATCGCCATTAACGCGCTGCATATTGACTGACGTTTTTACCCTGAAAAGTGCGGCCGATTTGGCTTTCGCAATAGCCGCATCAATGCATCCATAAGGCGCATGATCCATACGGTCAAACGTAATAAGACTACCACTTGGATCAACAATTGCCATACAAACATTAACTTTCAAAGTCTCGGCTGTTGTGTGCCCCTTTGCAATGAGGTTACGTGCATCATCAAGTGCCAGAACAGGGATTGTGTACTCACCAAGAGCTGTGGCAGAAAACAGCGAAGCCGCAGCCGCCAGACATAATAGTTTTTTGAGCGGATTTTTCATTGGTTCATCCATAACGATAATATTCATTTTGCGAGTTGGAGCCGTGGAGCCTTTGCCCATAAAGTTGACCGGTACCAAGCGCCGACGTACCACGATAACTTTGTCCCTTTGATTTGAAATTCAATAAAGACAAAGCAATAGTCAGATAATGATTATACGTAAAATTGCTTATCATATGAAAGTCGTCGCAGCACAATATAATTAAAACGAAAAAACAGCCGATCAATGTGATTTTGTCTTTGATCGACCTTTTTATAAAAACCAAAAATTCGTAAAAGAACTGCTAACATCGACTTTATCAAATGCGTATCAGCCTATTTCTGCTAATTTTTTATTCTTTTTGCAAAGTGATTTGGTGGTGCGTTTTTTTTGCAACAAACAACACAATAGATAACCATAATAAAGGGCATTGCACTAAATGATAGCGCTATTATGACAGATGTCGTTTATTGTTTAAAAAAAATTTATAACCATTTTCAAATAAATTTATTGAGCTGCTTTTGCCAGAATTTCAATAAAACCGTCACGCACTTTCGGTGGCTCAATTCCGCGGGCGTTCCATACATTGCGCGCAAGAAAATATCCCGTCAAAATAAATCCGTTTTTAATTTCCGCAAAGTCACTCGGTCGTCCGGATTTTTTTAAAAGAAACTCCGGCAATACCAATAATTTGTCTTTCCATGGTTTTCCCGCCTCTTCACACACGGCGCGTGCCGATTTTGGCGAAACATAGACAAGCTTCTCCCGGCTTCCTGTTGCCGCACATCGGCTCAAATCAAGACCAAACCCCATTGCTTCCAGCAATCGCATCTCGAAGCGCACCATCAATTCACCGGTTATCATTTTGTTTTCAAAATTTCCGACAAGAAGTTCGAATATATCAAAAAGTGCCGGATAAGGATCGCGCTCGGGCAAAAGTCTGATATGGGAAGAAGCAAGCTGAAGCGCATAAAGAGCAAGCGGATCGAGCATTATTTGCGAAGCGTTAAACTCTACCGCCTCGACGCGAAAACTTCCAAGATGCTCATCAAGTCTTGCCCACCATTCGGCAATAACGCTGTTACCCGGCTGTAAAACAGCATTCATTTTACGTGACCGTCCCCCCTTGACCAGACCAAGATGACGGCCATGAGTGCGGGTTATCACTTCAAGAATGGCGCTTGTTTCACCGTGTTGCTTCGTGCCGAGCACAAAGGCCTGCTCTTTCCATTCCATCTTTAATTTGAATAGTCCAACCCCATTTCACGATATCGCTCCGGATCGTCGCCCCAGGATTTACGCACTTTAACGAATAAAAAAAGATGCACTTTTTGTTGCAGAATTTCCATAAGCTCTTTGCGTGCTGCCTGGCCAATAGCCTTGATTGTCTCGCCTTTTGCTCCCAATACAATCTTTTTTTGTCCCTCACGCTCCACATAAATAATCTGGTTGATTTTCACAGAGCCGTCGGCGCGCTCTTCCCAACTTTCTGTTTCGACAGTCGAAGCATAAGGCAGTTCATTATGCAGGCGCAGGTAAAGTTTCTCGCGCGTAATTTCGGCAGCAAGCTGGCGCATTGGCATATCTGAAATCTGGTCTTCGGGATAATACCAAGGCCCTTCCGGTAGTTTTTTTGCCAGATAGTCGAGAAGATCGTTACAACCGGAACCTTTTAAAGCCGAGACCATAAATGTTTGCGAAAATTGGTGTCCTTCATTTAATTTGGCGCTCAGTTCAAGCAGCGACGGACGGGCAACAGCATCTACCTTGTTGATGACAAGGATTTTTTCCTGCTTGATTTTTGGCAAAGAAGCTAAAATTTCTTCCGTCTTTTCATCAAGCCCTTTTTCCGCGTCGACGACAACGAGCACAATATCAGCATCTCTTGCGCCATTCCAAGCTGTTGATACCATTGCCCGATCAAGGCGTCGTTTCGGAGTGAAAAATCCCGGTGTATCAACAAAAACAATCTGGCAACGATCGTGAATGACAATACCACGCACCAAGGCCCGTGTTGTCTGCACCTTGTGGGTAACAATTGAAACTTTTGCGCCAACCAACCGGTTAATCAGGGTGGACTTTCCTACATTTGTGGCACCAATCAAGGCTACAAAACCTGAATGGGTCGGTGTTTGTTCATTCATTGACATTTCTTTCGACTTCTTCCCAAACCCCCTCACGCACTAAAAGTTTTTCGGCCGCAGCCCGCTCTGCCTGGCGTTTTGACCGCCCCCGCCCCATTTCTGGAGCAAATCCGGAAATTCTGACTTCAATGTCGAAAACAGGATCATGATCCGGCCCGTGGCGTTTGACCAACCGATATTGTGGCTGTGCCCCATTTTGTGTATGCGCCCATTCTTGCAGTTCTGTTTTTGCATCACGACGGTTGGCGTCCGACTGACGGGCACGTTCTTCCCAATAACGACAAATAAAAGGACGAACGCCATCAAGCCCTTCATCAAGATAAATAACAGCAATCAATGCTTCGACTACATCGGCATGCATGTTCGCCAGACGATGCTCGTCAAGATTTTTCATTTCCGCCCCGACATAAACAATATCGGGCAAACCGATTTCCAGCGCTATTTCGGCACAGGTGCCAGCATTGACCAGACCATTAAGACGCACCGACAGCTCGCCCTCACTGGCGCGGGGGAAAAAACGGAAAAGCATTTCGGCAACAAGAAGCCCCAATACCCTATCACCCAGAAATTCCAGTCTTTCATAATTACCATGGTTTTGGTCCTGAACACTGGAATGGGTTAATGCGCGCCGCAGCCGCTCTTCATTTTTAAATATATGGCCGGTCGCCCGCTCAAGTTTTTCGACTTTCTGTCGATTCATTACAACATCCTATTTATCAAGCGGGAAATATTTGATTGTATTAACCGAGGTCAACAATCTATCCCACCTTATATCAAACGGCCAACGCCAAATTTTCCATGCACTTGTTCCATTTCCTATGGAAAAGAATATGAGATTCGCGCGACCGACAAGATTTTCATACGGTACATAACCAACATTCATACGGCTATCGTCAGAACGATCACGATTATCCCCCATCATGAAGTAATAGCCCTGTGGTACTTCAAATAGCTTGGTGTCGTCCAGTTCCGGATAAAATTCCATATCAAGAGTATTATAGGTTACACCATTCGGCAATGTTTCCTGATACACATCGACGGGCCGCGCTACCTCTGTAATATCAGCATTGGTAATCTGTCCGACAAACTGTCGCGGTACCGCTTCATCGTTTATATAAAGTGTCCCGCCACGCATCTGTATCTTATCTCCGGGAAGGCCGACAAGACGCTTGATGTAATAATCCCCAATCCTGTTGGGCGGACGAAATACAACAATATCGCCCCGCTTCGGCTGACTGGCGAATATACGCCCGGAAAAAAGATCCGGCGAAAAAGGTATCGAATATCGTGAATAACCATAGGCAAATTTGGATACGAAGAGATAATCGCCGACAAGCAGCGTCGGACGCATTGAACCGGAAGGAATTGTAAAAGGCTGAAACAGAACCGTCTGGAACAGGACAGCTATAATGAGCGCCTGCACGACAATAGAGATCAGTTCAACACCGCCTCCACCTTTTTTACCCGAAGGTGCATCTTGTGTATTTTCAGTTCCGCTCATTTTAATACTGCCTTTTTATTACAGCCCATTTTATCCTTCACAATCATCCATTAACGGTATAGCGCACTAATTGCCATCTCCAAGAGCAACAGCTTCGATAATAACGAAAGCTTGAGCCCAGGGAAAATCATCTGTAATTGTTAGATGAATCACAGCTTTATGTGCTTCAGGTATTAACTGTTCAAGAAATGTTTTTGCGTGATTGGTGAGCATCATTGTCGGCTTGCCATTCGGTAAATTGACAACCCCCATATCCTTCCACCAGACGCCTTGTGAAATACCTGTGCCAAGTGCTTTAGCACATGCTTCTTTTGCGGCAAAACGTTTAGCATAAGATGCGATACGATTTTTCCGCCCCTCCGATTTTTTTTGTTCGACAGGTGTGAAAATGCGCTCGATAAACCGATTGCCATGACGGTTAAGCACTTTTTCAACTCTGCGAATATCTATCATATCGCTTCCGATACCAATAATCACTATAAAGCTTCCCGTTTTTGCTCTTTACCAAGTCTTATCCGAATCTTTTCAGCCATTTTTTCCTGGCGATGTTTTTGAAATTGCCGTGTGGCGCGATAGGCACAAATATAGGCCAATCCGCCAAGGAAAAGGCCTAATATAAGACCGCCAAAAAGTATCGGCTTCATAACCGTATCCCACGCTTCAAGAAGAATCCCCCAAGCCTGGGACACCGACAATCCTTCAAACATCGCCCTGATTTCGGCAAGCGGTATTTCATCCACATTACCGAAAAACGAAAAACAAAAATGTCCGAGCTTATAGTCGACCATAACAATGGGCAAAAAAGTCAGAGGGTTAGATAACATCGTACCCAAAATAGCGGCGGCGACATTGCCGCGCAGAAGCCACGTAACCAGGCCTGCCAATATAATATGAAGACCAAATAACGGAGAACTGGCCGCCAAAACACCAATTGCCAATCCCAACGCCACCTGATGTGGTGTTGCAGAAATACGCAGCAACCTTTTACCATAATATTTCAAAGATCGTGAAAACGAGCGACGCGGCCACAGCCACAAACGTATCCGTTCCAAGACTCTTACAGGTTTTCGTCGGCGAAAAAGCATTTTGTTTTCATATCCGCGCCGCGATCACGAAACAATCCTTAATATTCAAATTACGATCCTAACCCGAAAATTCCACCATTCATCCAAACACATTCGTTTTATCGACCCAAATTTTAACTTGCCGGTCTTTTTTTTAAAAGTTAAAAATATCTCTCCATGGGAGCGAGGGAACTATGAACATAACGAAAAGCACTGCAAATATTCAAGTAGAAACAACTTTTATTTCGATAATCTTGGCCGTCAGTTGTGGACACTTTCTCAATGACGTCATGCAATCCATGCTTCCCGCCATATATCCCATTTTACGAGAAAATTATGGCCTTACCTTTCTCCAGATAGGCGTTATTACTGCCGTATACCAGATAACCGGGTCGGTTCTGCAACCAATTATCGGTTTTTATACCGATAAAAAACCGAGTCCCTATTCCCTCCCCTTTGCTTCCGCATCAACGATGACAGGGCTGCTCATGCTTGCCAATGCCCGCCATTATTATATGTTACTTGTGGGAGCGGCCTTTGTCGGGCTGGGGTCATCTATTTTCCATCCCGAAGCTTCGCGCGTTGCCAGACTTGCTTCCGGCGGAAAATATGGGCTTGCCCAATCAATTTTCCAGGTCGGTGGCAATAGCGGTGCCGCGATTGGTCCGGTCATTGCTGCACTTTTTATCAGCAAGCAACAACGCATAGGCTGGTTATCAATTCTTGCATTCTTCGGCATCATTATTCTTTTTTTCATCAGTCACTGGTATGCCAACAACCTTAAACAGCGTCTGGAAAGAAAGCCTCCCGCAACAAAACCGGCGTTACCGAAATCTCAAGTACGAAATGCCATATTCGTTCTCGTTGGGCTGATGTTTGCAAAATATGTCTATATGGCAAGCATGCAAAACTATTACATATTCTACACAATGGAAAAATTCGGTGTCAGCCTCCATCAGGCGCAACTTTTGTTATTTCTCTATCTTGGTGGCATCGCAATCGGAACAATATTCGGCGGCCCGATCGGTGACCGTATCGGAGCACAAACAGTTATTTGGGTATCGATACTCGGTGTATTTCCATTCACAGTTATTTTACCATTCGTGAATTTGCCCTTAACGGCCATACTCACGGTCGTTATCGGAATAATTCTCGCCTCTGCGTTTCCGGCCATTGTTATTTTTGCTCAAGAACTTATGCCAGGAAAAATCGGTACTGTTGCCGGGCTTTTTTTCGGTCTGTCATTTGGTATCGGGGCTCTTTCTTCCGCCGCTCTCGGTCGCGTTATGGATCTTATCGGTTCACAGGCGATGTTTGAAATCTGCTCATATATGCCTTTACTCGGATTAAGCGCAGTGTTTCTACCCAAGCTGAGAACCGGCCATAGTTGAGTGTGAAAATGCCAATTCAATATACCGAGACAAAGATGCACATCTTTTGCCATTCAACGCATTAGACAGCTGCACTAAACTGCGCAATATTTTGTTGCCGATACGTATCAAACAATGCCGCGACAGCCCGCACAAAGGGGCGTCCATCTTCGGTCATCTCGATCACACCGTTATGTTCAACCGCAACACCATCATTAATAATGGGGCGCAAGCGAACGAGCGCATCCTGATATCTTTCTTTGCCCCCATAACAGGAAAGATCGAGCTTGAAATTACACATCAAGTCGGCAATCATTTTACCGCGAAGCCGATCTTCGTCATTTGTTGCGATGCCGCGTACCGTTGCCATTTCATTTGCATCAATCGTCCGGCGATATTGGGCGATACCGGAAACCGTCTGGGCAAATCCTTCATGAAATTCAGAAATTGACGAACATCCAAAACCAATCAATATTGGACAATCGTCATCTGTATAGCCCTGAAAATTACGATGCAGGTTATGCTCTTTCGCGGCTATGGCCAAATGATCGTCAGGAAGCGCAAAATGGTCTATCCCAATTGGCAAATAGCCCATTTTTACAAGATCTCTTTCCACTGCCTGCGCCTGATAAAACCGTTCAAGCGGCCCCGGTAACAAAGCAGCGTCGATCAGTTTCTGGTTTGCTCTTCTCTTCGGTAAATGGGCATAACCATAGCAGGCAATGCGGCTCGGTTTATAGCTGCCAATGGTTTTACAGGTCTCGTGAAGAGTATCGAGTGTCTGCAAAGGCAGCCCATAAATCAAATCGAAATTGATATGTTTGATTCCCGCTTCACGTAGATAATCGACAGAACGCTCGACAACCGCCGCAGGCTGGATACGCCCGATTGCTTTTTGCACTTCCAGATTGACATCCTGAACACCCAGGCTAACGCGATTTACGTCAATTCCAAGCAATGTTTCCACAAGATCGTGCGTCACGGTACGCGGGTCAAGTTCAATGGCGTGTTCACCCTTTTCATCAAACACAAAAAACTCGCGTAGCGTATCCATAATTGCCTGAAAAGACTTTCGTGGCAAAATCGACGGTGTCCCGCCACCCCAGTGAAGATGGACAACACGGGGTTTGCCTTGAAGATGCCGTGCTTGCAAACGTATATCTTTTATAACACTTTCGCCATAGCCGACGATAGCATCGTCTTTAACCGTTGCTTTGGCGTGACAGCCGCAATAATAACAAAGCTGACGGCAATAAGGGACATGAATATAAAGTGAAACTGCCTCGCCGGGCTTGATGTGGCTTAGCCACGTTGCCCTTTGCATATCATTCACTGTGACAAAATCCGCAGCTGTCGGATAGGACGTATAACGGGGTACTGCCAATGTCGCGTAATGCAACAGTGTTTCCGTCTTCATCGCATTTCCTTCCTGTTAATGTGCAGATATCAAAATTAAGAATGATTATCAAATAGTCACAGCGCAAGCATTATTCAACATCGTCACCAATTACCGCAATTCGCTTCAGAGCTGCACGGTTGACAATCTCGACCTGATTAACGGAAACAAGTTTTATCACACCTTGGACTTTCAATTTTGAAAAGCAGCGGCTGACGGTCTCGATCGTCAAACCCAGATGATCGGCAATATCTGTCCGGTTCATCAACAATTTCAACGGCGAAGACTTCAAACGGCTATTTTCCATACGTTGCATAAGATCGTAGAGAAAACGCGCAATCTTTTCCACCGGTGCCAGCCGGCTCAATATCAGTTGATTCTCATAAGACCGTTGCAATTCGGCCTTTGCCATAGCAAGAAAGCGGTCACGCACCGATATATGTTTACGAAAAAATAAATCGACACTTTCACGGTCGAATGCACAAACAACGACTGGTGTAAGTGTTTCCGCTGTCAAAATATGGGTACCCGTATCGGTAAAGCCGAGAAAATCGCCGGGAAAAGCAAATCCGGTAATACAGCGACGGCCATCATTGAGCGTTTTGACAAGTCGTACCGCTCCCGAAACAACGGTATAGACCTTCTTGCGATATCTACCTTCCTGAAAAATCATTGCTCCGGAAGGATAGGTTTGGCGAAGCTTTAAAATTTCCAGTTCCGCCAATTCTTGATCACCTAACGGTGCGCACATCGCCAGATCATGCACTATGCATGACTGACAATGTCCTGCTTCATTGATGTCATCCGAACAATGAAAACAACGATCGTTTAAGGTCGAAGTCAAATTTGATCCCATATATGATTATGTCGAACTCCCGCTTACGCTCGAACTACCATAACACAAATATGATAAATTTAAACAAAAACAATCATATATTTCTGCTACCGGGTTTCTTTGCCGGTATTGCGGCCAATTGTGCAGGAATTTTATCTGCCGGATAAGAGGGAACTTCATATTCGGCAAGCGCAATTAGCGGCACTCCCAAATCGACCTTGCCAGCAGACCTGTCCACAATACAGGCTGCCGCAACGACATCGGCCCCCGCCTCGCGCATAGCCTCTATTGTCTCGCGTATCGAAAGACCTGTCGTGACAATATCTTCGACAATTACAACGCGGGCACCTTTTGCAATATCAAAACGACGAAGCCGGAATTTGCCGTTTTCTCGCTCTACCCAGATGGATGGCACCTCTAGATGGCGTGACGTTTCATAAGAGGGAATAAGTCCGCCAATTGCCGGCCCGACAACATAGTCGATCCTACCATCCACATTTTTGCGTATTTTTTCCGCAAGGGCCCGGCATAATTTTTCGGTCATGTCAGCATGCATAAACACTTTGGCCTTTTGCATATAAATGCCGCTATGGCGCCCCGAGGTCAAAATGAAATGTCCTTCCAAAATTGCTCCAGCTTGTTTAAAAATGTCCAGCACTTCTTGTGTCTTCATATCGAAACCTCGTTCATTCCAGCGACAAATATACGCCCATGTCAGGTTCGCCGGTATTGTGTCAAAATTTTGTAACCTTTTTTTAAGACAGCTAGCCGTTTACACGTTGTGCCGTACTCACAGACGCGGCTTCTTTTAGCTGAGTTAAAATCCTGTTCAAGTGTTTTAAATCCCACACCTCAAGATCAATAATCATTTCGGTAAAATCAGGAGCTGTGCGAACCATCGATAAATTCTGTACATTTGCATCATTATTGGCAATTGCTTGCGAAACTTCGGCCAATGATCCGGGAGAATTTATGGCAAGAACGGTAATACGTGCCGGAAACCGCTCGGTCATTGCCGCATCGATATCCCAACGCACGTCAATCCAGCGTTCCGGTTGGTCATCAAAGGCTTTTAATGCCGGTGACTGGATAGGATAGATAACAATGCCGGCTCCGGGCTGCATAATTCCCACAATCCTGTCTCCGGGAACCGCACCTTCGGGAGCAAAACGAACCGGAACATCGCCGTGGGTTCCGCGAATTGGCAAGGCATGATCTTCCTTGGGGCTGGCGTTTTGCTTTGCTTTATCGCCATCGGGGACTTTAAAGAGCATGCCTTGTGCGTTTTGAATATTAAACCACCCCTCTTCACGCGGCTTTGCCGAAGGCTTTTGCTGGGCGCGATTGTCCTGATAGTCGGGATAGACCGCCTTGACAACATCGGCAGATGGCAGCTCGCCACGCCCGACAGCTGCAAGAACATCATCGACATCAAGACGCGCCAGACGTGGCAGTACTTTTTTCAACTCTTCTTTGGAAAATTGTTTGCCAGCACGTTCAAACGTCCGTTCCAATATACGCATTCCCAAGCCGGAATATTGTTTCCGGACAGCCGATCGCGTAGCGCGCCTGATGGCTGCACGTGCTTTACCCGTTATCACCAGTGATTCCCAGGCAGCTGGTGGCACCTGGGCTTTGGAACGAATAATATCGACTTCATCACCATTGATCAGCGTTGTCATGAGCGGCATGATACGCCCGTTGATTTTTGCCCCGACGCAGGAATCGCCGATATCGGTATGAACAGCATAGGCAAAGTCGATTGGCGTTGCCCCTTTTGGAAGCGCAATAAGACGGCCCTTGGGCGTAAAACAAAATACCTGATCCTGAAACAGTTCCAATTTCGTGTGTTCCAGAAATTCTTCCGGATTATCACCTTCTGCCAAAGATTGGATCGTCTGGCGCAACCATGCATAGGCATTGGTTTCATTTTCCAATTTGCTTGGAGCATTATTGGAACCGCGATCTTTATAAATAGAATGGGCAGCAACGCCATATTCTGCCACGTCATCCATTTCACGCGTTCGGATTTGTAATTCGACGCGTTGTCTTGAAGGGCCAACTATAGTGGTATGAATCGAGCGATAATCGTTTTGTTTGGGAGTTGAAATATAGTCCTTGAACCGGCCTGGAACCATTGGCCATGTTGTATGGATAACACCCAAAGCGCGATAACAGTCTTCCACAGCATCGACAATAACACGAAAACCGTAAATATCGGACAATTGTTCAAATGAAAGTGCCTTGGTTTCCATTTTACGAAAAACCGAATAAGGCTTTTTCTGCCGGCTTTTCACATAAGCTTTAATGCCGTGTTCGGCAAAAAGCTTTGTCAGATCATTTTCAATAGTTGATAATAAATCACGATTTCGCTCCGAAAGATCAGCCAAACGGTCTGTTACCGCGCGATAGGCTTCAGGATTGAGATAGAAGAATGCGCGATCTTCAAGTTCCTCACGCATATCTTGCATGCCCATGCGCCCGGCAAGAGGAGCATATATATCCATTGTTTCTTCGGCAATGCGGCGACGTTTTTCTTCGCGCATGACACCAAGGGTACGCATATTATGCAAGCGATCGGCAAGCTTCACCAATAACACACGAACATCTTCGGATATTGCAATAAGAAGTTTGCGCAGATTTTCCGCTTGAATGGCTTTTTTCGAGACAAGATCAAGTTTTTTAAGTTTGGTTAGCCCTTCAACCAATTTCCCGATTTCAGAACCGAAAAGCTGGTCAATTTCTGCTCTTGTCGCACTCGTATCTTCAATTGTGTCATGAAGAAGAGCCACAGCAATTGTCGCTTCATCAAGATGCATGTCGGTAAGGATTGCCGCAACTTCCAACGGATGGGAAAAATAAGGATCCCCCGAGGCCCGTTTTTGTGTACCATGTTTCTGCATGGCATAGACATAGGCTTTATTGAGCAATGCCTCATTAACGTCAGGCTTGTAACGTTGAACACGCTCGACAAGCTCATATTGACGCATCATTGAGGCAGACTCCTTCAATCCAGGGCAATCGTTCTAATATGTACCCGAAATAACCGAGACAACAAACAAAAAAGCCAAAAAATATGCGCCACCAGCCGGAAGCGCATAAAGAAATTAACGATAAAAAGCCATACTTAATAATCGTCGTTCTTTTCCGGAGCTACCAGACCTTCAATCCCAGCAAGTAGCTCATCTTCTGACATATGATCAAACGCAACTTTTTCATCTTCTTTGGCGGGAGCTGCACCAAACACATCTTCCACTTCATCAGAATGACCAATCAAAGCAGGCTCTGGTTCCGGCTCATCAACTTCAACATGCTTCTGCAACGAATGGATGAGATCTTCTTTAAGATCCGCCGGTGATAACGTCTCGTCTGCAATTTCACGCAAAGCTACAACGGGATTCTTGTCATTGTCGCGATCAACGGTAATTTGAGCGCCCTGCGATATTTGGCGGGCACGATGAGCTGCCAGAAGCACCAATTCAAAGCGGTTATCAACCTTATCAACACAATCTTCTACTGTAACGCGGGCCATATATGCCCCTTTCCTCAGAGTTCATAAATTGATGAAATTATGTCTCACATATACAATCCTAAACAAAAAAACAAGAAAAACCGCGCCTACTTGATAAATTTTCCGAAAACATCTCTTGGCAAGCGGCATTGAAGCTGACATAGCTTGTGGTAATAATTTGTGATTTGAGCCGCTATGGTGAATGGATATAATAAAATGTTCGATCCTAGAGAGAAAATTGCACTCTTTATAGATGGTGCCAATCTTTATGCAACTTCAAAGACATTAGGCTTCGATATTGATTATCGAAAACTTTTGAAAGCATTTAAAAAGCGTGGCTATTTGTTACGGGCTTATTATTATACCGCCCTCATTGAAGATCAAGAATATTCATCAATTCGTCCATTAATTGACTGGCTCGACTATAATGGCTATCGCGTCATCACCAAGAACGCCCGCGAATTTACCGACCCGGCGGGGCGGCGCAAGGTAAAGGGCAATATGGATATCGAGCTTGCTGTTGACGCGATGGAGCTTTCCGATACGGTAGACCATTTTGTTATTTTTTCCGGCGATGGCGATTTTCGTTCGCTTGTTGAAGCTTTGCAGAGAAAGGGACGAAAAGTCAGTGTTGTTTCCACTCTGGCAACACAGCCGGCGATGATTTCTGATGAGTTGCGCCGGCAAGCTGACAACTTTATCGACCTGTTAACATTAAAACCGGAGGTCGGGCGTGCCCTCTCCGACAAACCGCAGAAAGAAATATCAGTTGGCAGTGATGTCAACGGTGATGACGAATTTTATTGATGCTTCAGCATTTGAACACATTTGTTGAAAATTTTTGTCCCGAACCACCGCAAGACTGTGGATTATGTCCACGGCTTCACAATTTTATTGAACAATGGCGAAAAAAAGAGCCGCTGTGGCATAATGGTCCGGTCATGCCGTTTTTTCCCGTTGCCGGTGCCGATACGACACGGCTTCTTATTGTCGGCCTTGCCCCCGGACTTCGCGGTGCCAATCGCACAGGCCGTCCGTTTACTGGTGATTATGCCGGTGAACTTTTATATTCAACCTTAAAAAAATATGGCTTTGCCCGTGGTAGTTACGAGGCAAGACCCGACGATAGTCTACAATTGATTGACACCGCAATTGTCAACGCCGTGCGCTGTGTACCACCTGAAAACAAGCCGACGGGGAGTGAAATAAATATGTGCCGGCGTTTTTTTTCACCACTCTTGTGCGATCTGCCAAACCTGACGGCAGTTGTAACATTAGGTTCTATTGCGCATCAATCCACAGTTCGTGCCCTTGGAGAGAAGGTGTCTCTTCATCCTTTCGGCCATGGCCTTGTCACCGATATTGGACGTTTGCGTATTTTTTCAAGCTACCACTGTTCGCGCTACAATACCAATACCAGACGACTGACCGAACCTATGTTTCATGACATTTTTGCTAGCGCACGCGCCTATATAAATAATACAATATAACCGGTGCCAGCCAAAGTCATCCGAACCGTCGTGACAGTGCGATGACGGGCTTGCTTTTTGTGTCGAATCTAGCCGCGCTCACGCATCAGGCGTGATTTTTCGCGGTTCCAGTCACGTTTCTTTTCGGTTTCGCGTTTATCATGAATTTTTTTACCGCGCGCCAGGGCAATTTCCAATTTCACCCTTCCCCGTTCGTTGAAATAAAGCTTCAACGGGACGATTGTCATGCCTTCACGTGCTACCGCATTCGACCAACGCGCCATCTCATGTTTCGACAGCAAAAGTTTACGCAAACGCCGCGGGTCGTGATTAAACCGGTTGCCTTGCGTATATTCGGGTATATAGGAATTGATCAGCCAAAACTCGCCGTTTTCAAAACTCGCATAGCTTTCGGCAATATTTCCATGGTGGAAACGCAGCGATTTAACCTCGGTTCCCTGCAACACCACTCCCGCTTCCAGCGTATTGAGGATCTCGTAATTGAAACGCGCCTTGCGATTATCCGCAACAACTTTATAGGCCGAAGACGTCTTCTTTTTATTCATGAATACACAAATAGCTATGTGTTGATTTTAAACAAGGCCGGCATGCTTTAAAGCATCATCAATGATACGTTTGGTGGTATCTTCGATCGGCACTATGGGCGAACGAACTATGCTGGAGCAAATGCCAAGCTTTTCCGCAGCATATTTTATACCTGCCGGACTTGGCTCTAAAAACAGCGCACGATTGAGCGGCATCAGACGATCATTCAATTCCAGTGCTTTGACAAAGTTATTTTCCCGACAAGCCAGAAAAAGCTCGGCACAGGCTTTCGGGGCGATATTCGATGTCACCGAAATACATCCGACCCCGCCTTGTGCATTAAACCCCAACGCCGTGCTATCATCACCTGAAAGCTGGATAAAATCTTTACCGCATTTTTCGCGTTGGATACTCGCCCGTTCAATCTTGCCGGTTGCATCCTTGACACCGATAATGTTCTTAAAATCCTGATGGAGCTTTGCCATTGTCTCAGCACTCATATCAATGACCGACCGCCCCGGAATATTATAAATAACGAGCGGAATGGAAATTGCTTTGGCAATTGTGGAGTAGTGTTGATATAATCCCCTCTGGTTCGGCTTATTGTAATAAGGGGTGACAACCAACACCGCATCGGCTCCCGCTTTTTCAGCGAACTCCGCAAGCTCGACGGCTTCTTTCGTGCTGTTGGAGCCGGCGCCAGCAACCACCGGTACACGTTTTTCAACCTGACTTACACAAAGCTCAATAACACGTTTGTGCTCCTCGTAACTCAAAGTTGGCGATTCACCAGTGGTTCCAACCGGAACAAGACCATTAATGCCCTGAGTGACCTGCCATTCAACAAAGTCACATAGCGTTTTTTCGGCGACATGACCGTTTTTGTCGAAAGGTGTAATAAGTGCGGTCAGTGCTCCCTTGAGCATGGTAAACTCCCTGATTATATATTTGTTGTGAAGACGAATGTCCCTTTAGCACGCCTTCAAGAACATAATCTCGCCATACGAATGACGCAAGCTGATTTTGTCGAAAAAGCTCACATCGGGGCAGATTTGTCGTTAGAAACAACAAATTGGCTTGTTTCATGTTTCGCTACCGGAAGGTTAAAAGTTAACCCGTCTTTCATGGTTGGGTTTTAATGTGTGTCAAAAGTGTTTTAAAATGGATTTTTAAAGTGTGATGCGTAAATATTCGACCGGTTTTTTGACAAAAACTATATTGCCGTTGGCGCTGGGAACTGGCTTGCTTACACCGACGTTTGCCGCAGAGCTTTCTTCACCTGTCAAAAATGCCCCTATACCACTTGCGCGCCCGCTTGCTGCGGCACCAAAAACCACAACGCCGTCAAAATCGGATAACACAATTGTTACCAATGCTATTGCTCGACCCGGTAACATCATAGCAACGAATAGTCTAAAATCCGGTCTGGATGCACTTTATGGCAAACAAGTTTCCACAGCTATCACCATTCGCAACAGTCTGCCAAAAAATAGTCTTGATCGCCATATTCTGACATGGGCAATCGGTGTATCTGGCATATCCGGTATTCCCAGTTCTGAAATTTTCAACGCTGCTGCAGAACTCAACAACTGGCCGGGTATGACAGTCATGCGCCGGAATTCCGAACGAGCTCTGACAAACGAGGTCAATTCACCGCAAGCGATTATTAACGGTTTTGGTAATCATATACCGGTGACAGCACAGGGTATGGCAGCATTGGGCGGCGCACTGGTGGAAACTGGACAATCGGCGCGTGCCCGTCAAATTGTTGCACCATGGTGGTATAAAGCAAAACTTAATGGGCAAGAAGAACAACTGGTTCTGAAAAAAGTTGGCACAGCGTTATTACCGGCCGACCATCTGCAACGCATGCGGGTGATGTTATATGCCAACCGCATCTCTTCGGCGCAACGTGTGGCAAGTCTTGCCAACGCGCAATCGCTTTTCAATGGCGTGGCTTCTGTTGCCAATAATGAATCTAATGCCCGACAAAAGCTTGCCGCAGTCGACAAAAACCTGCGTAAAGATTCTTTATATCTATTTGCCCAAATTCAATATCTGCGCCGCTCGGGGCAATATGACGAGGCAACAAAGCTGATGTTCAAAGCTCCCAAGGATGCAGCTTCTCTTGTCGATCCTGATGCATGGTGGATTGAACGGCGAGTATTATCGCGCGAAATGTTGGATTTAAACAAACCGAAAATTGCCTACCAACTAGCAGCAGCCCATTCGGCCGAAAACCCGACTTTAGCTGCCGATGCCGAATTTCATGCTGGTTGGTATGCTTTAAGATTTATCGGCGACCAAAAAGCGGCTATGCAGCATTTTTCACGTATTGTGCAAATTTCATCGCGGCCGCTAACAGCCTCTCGTGGTTATTACTGGATGGGACGCACTGCGGAAACTTCCGGAAACCGTAACAGCGCTATCGAATATTTCCGTCGCGCTGCCCATTATGGAACTACCTATTATGGCCAGCTTGCTGCTGCCCGGCTCGGTGAACAGAAACTTGAAATTCCTTATCCGAAACCTACCGGTGATGATCGGCAACGTTTTGAAACGCGCGAGCCTGTTATGGCTATCAAAAGGCTCGAAGCGCTTGGCTATTCCGATCGTGCTGGTGTTCTTTATCGGGAACTTGGCGATGAATTGAATAGTGCGGGCGAACTTGCAATGCTTGCCGTCATGGCCGAACGCAAAGGCGACTATTACACCAGCCTTAAAATTGGTAAAAGTGCTGTTATTCGCGGTATGGACGTCGGCTCGCTCTCGCACCCTGTCGGTGCTATTCCGGAAACCGCCAACATATCGGCCTCTGGCAAAGCCCTCGCCTATGCTATTGCCAGACAAGAAAGCGAATTCAATCCTAATGCCGTTTCCGGGGCGGGAGCCAGAGGAATGTTGCAATTGCTTCCGGCTACTGCCAAGGCAGTGGCAATCAAGAATGCCATAGCCTGGCAGCCGGAGAAATTATCAAGCGATGCTGGCTATAATGCCACCTTAGGCGCACACTTTCTAGGCGAGCAACTCAACCGTTTCAACGGTTCCTATATTCTCACTTTCATTGGTTATAACGCCGGTGCCCGTCGGGCTAATGAATGGATTGAGCGTTACGGCGATCCGCGTGGACAATCCGTTGACTGGGTTGTCGATTGGGTCGAGCGCATCCCTTATTCGGAAACACGCGATTATGTGATGCGGGTAATGGAAAATTATCAGGTTTATAAAGCCCGTCTTACCGGGGTTGCCGATATCAATGTTGATCTTGCCGCAGGCCGCCGCAACTAACCGGAGTGAAATTGCCTTTTTGAAAAAACTTCATTTTGATAGATATAGCCGGTGATTGTCTCTTCGTGTTTTTTTCAAAAAAGCAAAATCTATTTCTTTTCGGCGCAACTATTTTGCCAATAGCCACCTTGGGGTCGCTGCCAGACGCAAGTAGTGTCGAGCACCATCCCCTCAGGCAGCTTGCTATTTTCTTTCAATTTATCCAGCGTAGCGTAATCGGTCGTCACCTGACCATTTTTTACCTCTATGACGCCCGTTTCCATTTCCGGCAAAATTGTTAGAAAATAATTAAATGCTTTATCAAATGTTTCTGGCATCATTACACCCGTTTCAAGCTCGTCATAAACCATCACGCCCGGTCTTTCGTTTGAAATCAAATTGATCAATCTGAAACGTCCCACGCCAACAGGTATCGTACCACGTACGGTTATGCCATCTTCATCGACAATAAACATCAGGTAATTATTTGTCTGGTCCGATAACAGGATAATATCGGAAACGACATTTCCGATATTTTTGAATGACTGAACCTCTTTTACCACATTGTCGCGTGTTGCCTTATTCGGAGCAAAACCATGCAATGTTACATCAAAACCATCAATGTCGTACGATAACCAGCTTATTTCATGGCTCATTGCGGCAAGATCATTGGCAAGATTTTTTTCTTTGCTCCCTACCTTGAACCAAATTGCCATGACACCGACAAATATCAACACTGTCAACAAAGGCCAGAAGATTTTCCGTATTGCTATTACCATTTCCTTTGACCATCAGAATATTGGACATTCGACAAGATGATGCGTTTTAACACCGGATCAAAAAAACCGCCTGAAAGCCCGATAAATAATTATTGTTTGAATAATATGTTGCGCCGCTCACCATATCATATAGGCAGCACTATAGCACCCGAAACATAATAAGCATACAAAATGTTTGAAGCAAAAGTTGTATTATTCGGTTCTTAAAATTCCCATAGCTTGCAATCTTTAGCTATCCGGTTATCCGAAAGGTGGCACAAAAAATTTTTGTGTGGATAATGAACAGCGGAGCGACCCCGCGGCCCTATTGAAGTTTGTTCGCTATTCAAACTAAAATAAACCTCTCCGACATAAAAAATACAACATCGCTGTCGCTTATTTTTATAAATCTGGAAAACCAACTGTTAATTGGCGAAAATCTTTTGCTTTCGTCAGTCCTTTTCTACCCAGCTCCCGAAAGCATCACCAATCAAAACCAATCACCGGTTATTAATCCTCATTATTTATGAAATAGGCCAAAATACCACTTGAAATGCCTCTATGTCTGTTCCAACTGGTGCTAAGTCCCGACTGACGCTGTCCTGAAAGATACTTTTTTACCGTTCGATAAACACAAAAAAGCTTCCATAATTTATGCCTAAATCGACCGATACGATCTGACAATATTGGTATTTTTCTGTTAAATTTTTTTCTTGATTGTATTACTCATGTTTTATATAAGCAAATCACCAACAGGGGTGTTGATGATTTGCTCAGCCAGCCAGTGAAAGAACTAGCAAGCCAGGCGCTTTTTATCGAAATCACGATAGACTGAAGGCGAGGGATGGATAATGCTGTTGCGAATTGGCACAAAACTGAAAACATGTGTTGCGTGGGGGGCATTGGTTGTTATAACCCCGACGCATGGTTTGGCCGACAACGAAAAAAATAAAGATACGGCCCAATTAAGCCCAGTCGTTGTCAAATCCCAATCGGGTGCAGAAAAACTCGATAGTCCGACAATTTTGACAAATCGTCAAACTGCAAAGGACATAGCCGACAAACAGGTCGATGATGTCCATGATATCAGCCGTCTTGATCCAGCAATCGGTTATAATTCCGATAGTGACAGCTTCAACATTCGCGGGCTCGACCAGAACCGCGTGCTTACGACGATTGATGGCATTCGTCTTCCGTGGTTGAATGACGGTGCGCGTAACGCAAAATTAGGCACATCTTTGTTCAATTTTTCATCATTATCGACGTTGGATATTATTCATGGTGCCGATTCAAGCCTTTATGGTTCAGGAGCGTTTGGCGGCGTTGTCGCATTGCGCACACTTGACCCCGAAGATCTTTTAACGACTGAAAAAAACTGGGCAAGTCTGACGAAGGGCAGTTATGATTCAACCGATCGCAGTTGGCGAATTAACGAGGCTTTTGCAGTTCGCGCAAAACAGACCTATGCTTTGTTCCAAGGAGGTTATACGCGGGGAAAACAGCGTGAAAACAATGGTGTGGGTGGAGGCTATGGTGCAACCCGCGTGGAACCGAATCCACTCACACTCGACCAAGATAACTTGCTGTTCAAGATTTATCAGCATATTGATGGCAGCCAACGTCTCGGCTTCACTGCCGAGCGGTTTAATCTTTCCAAAGATATTGACAATTTAAATGCATCGACGTCGAGCTATCGTGCCGGTTCCAATACCGAAGATGACGAAAAGCGTCGCGAACGTTTGTCAATGTCTTATGACTATAATGGTGGAGGTTTTGTTGATGAAGCCCATGCCATTGTCTATTGGCAACGCCAGCGCACCGACGAAAAAACAGAAGCCATACGTATTTCGATTCCCAAAGGTTATTACATGCGTGATAATCTTATTCGCGACACTTACTACGGTATAAACGGAGCCGCTTTGAAAAAGCTTGAAGCAGGCAATGTCACACACACTTTGCGTGTTGCAACAGATGCTTCATCATCAAAATTCCAGCAATTTGCTGGCGGTCAGGATAGTTGTCCGCCGCCGCCCTTTAAAGGGCCATTTATGACATGTCGGTTTATGCATACAAACCAGTCGGATTCACCCGACACTGACAGCATTGTTTTTGGTTTGTCTTTTGAAGACGAGATCGGCTTTCCGACAAACCGTGTACGGCTGGCACCGGGGTTGCGTTATGACTGGTACGACCATCGCCCGCAAGATACATATACTTACGAACACGCCGCCGGTTTTAAAGGTTATCCGTCAAGTAACAGCGATTTTCGTCTTTCACCCAAATTGCGTATGGAATGGGATGCTCTTGATAAGCTAACACTTTATGCGCAATGGGCGCAGGCATTTCGCGCTCCAAGTGTGACCGAACTTTACCTCAATTATACCAATCCCGGTTTTTATTATACCCATGGCAATCCGGATTTAAAGCCGGAGACGAGCAATAGCTACGATATCGGTGCACGTCTTGGTGACGATAATCTCGGCGGATCGTTAAGTCTTTTTTCTAACTATTATAAAAATTTTATCGACCAGATTGATCTTGGCGCGACGCGTGAATTTATGATTCAGCGTCTCACGCATATTAATCGCGCGCGGGTACGGATTTCCGGCATTGAAGCAAAAAGCCATTGGGTTTTAGCAAACGGCTGGCATACCAATGCCGCACTTGCATATGCCGAAGGGAAAGATACCGATACCGATGAACATTTGAATTCGATTCCTGCTTTAAAAAGCATTATTGGTGTTGGCTATGCACAGGAACAATGGGGATCGGATCTTTCACTGACGGCTGCTGGCAAACGCAATAAAGTCGAAGAAAAATCCGAATTTGCCAAAACACCCGGTTATACACTTGTGGATCTTTCCGGCTGGTGGGAGCCTATTGGCAAGAAAGGCCCAAAGCTGCAAGCTGGCATCTATAATCTGTTCGACAAACGTTACTGGAATGCCGTTGATCTTCCGTCATCCCCGTCAACGCCGAAAGATTATTACAGCCAGCCCGGACGAACTTTTAAAATATCGCTGACGCAAAAATTCTAATGCAAAATTGAATATGGCGAAAAGTTCGATGGTGCAAATCTTCACTCACTATTTTCTCAGACAACAGTTTTTCTCGACAGAAACGACCGACGAAAGGCCACTTGAGAAAAATGTAATGCTGTTTAGGCAAAGCGACAAGAAAAGTGTGTTTTCAATCTTTAAAACATGATAAATTTTGTCATGTATAAGATTTGGTAATAGAATCATGACGCAAGGTGATATTGAAAAACTTTTGGATAAAAGCGAAACCGCCGCACCATTAATGGTGAATAGCCGATCGTTGTTTGGCGGCAAGAAAGAAGTGCTTATCCTTCATGAAGGGGCAACCTACAAGCTCAAGATCACCCGTTTCGGCAAACTTATCCTGAATAAATGAAGAGGAAAACAGTGATGGCTATGGCGTGCGAAACAATTTTATCCCTGCGCGACAAAAACAAGGATTTGCGTGATCGCGAATTCGTAAAGCGGATTGGTATTTCCGAAGCAGAGTTTGTCGCCGCGTTAACAACGATTGACAAGGCTCGGCCACTCGATGTCAATGTGCCGCTTTTGTTAAAAAATGCCCACAAACTGGGCGAGATCATGGCTTTAACGCGCAATGACTATGCTGTCAGCGAAAAAAAAGGCCATTTTCAGAATGTCTTTCCCGGTAGCGATGTTTTCATGACACTCGGCCAAATTGATCTGCGCATTTTTCAGAAAAATTGGAAATTCGGTTTTGTCAGAGATATGGTCATTCATGATCGGGCCGTAAAAAGTCTCCAGTTTTTCGATGCCCATGGTGAAGCTGTATTTAAACTTTATCCGGAAAAAACAACCAATCTTGATGAATGGGACAAGCTCATTACTTTGTTAGCACGCAAGGAGCCAGCTGTTCCGCTGTATATAGAGCCAGCGGCTGCACTGCATAATACGTCTTCGCTTACTGCCGATATCGAGGAGTTTCGTGACCGGTGGCGACAAATGACCGACGTCCATCAACTCCATGACATATTAAAAGAGTTGAAAATCGGTCGCCATGATGCGGTAAAGCTTATCGGAAATGAATTTGCCAATGAAGTGCGAAAAGATTCTGTCGAAATTCTGCTTAATCAGGCCGTTGAAAAACAGATGCCGATTATGTGTTTTGTCGGCAATAATAGTTGTATCCAGATTTTTACCGGAAAAATCCAAAATCTGAAAGCAGTTGACGGCTGGTTTAATATTCTTGATGAAAAATTTCATCTCCATCTTTTCACTTCGGGTATTGACCGTGTCTGGCACGTACGCAAACCCACGAGTGACGGTTATGTAAGCTCGCTTGAAGTATTTGATGATAACGGGCAAATGATCGTTCAGTTTTTCGGCAAACGCAATGGGGGTGAACATGAACGTGAAGATTGGCGTGGTTTATTGTCTGAATTGCCATTACTGCCCGCAACGGCTGTCACTTAAAAAAGTGAAATTGTCATGGTTTTGAATCTTTTCATGCTCTTTCGTTATGTTTACCAACATATTGGGTTCGTTTTTGGCAAACAGAATTCGTTGGCCTGTATCGTCTGTCTCGTTTTATCAGTTGGGGCACCTATCTTGCCGGCACAAGCAAAACAAGCAGACGAAGTTCCCGAAGGTGCCAAGATTATCTCGATTGGCGGGGCAGTGACAGAAATTGTCTATGCACTGGGGGCAGAAAAGCAGTTGATTGGGCGCGATACAACGAGCAGCTACCCGAAAGAGGCTCAGGAACTCCCTGATGTCGGTTATATGCGAACTTTATCGCCAGAGGGCATATTGTCGTTGGAACCGGAAGCCATTTTGTTCGATCAGTCAAGTGGCCCTGCTTCAACAATAGAGATTCTCAGAAATGCTACGGTACCCATGGTGGAAATACCCGAGCATTTCTCGCGCGAAGGTATTAATGAAAAAATATCAAAAATTGGCTATGCGCTGCATCGACAACCCCAAGCTCAAGCGTTGATAAAGAAAACCGACGACGAGTTTGCAAAAAATGATGCACTTTTAGCCAAATATAGCGGCAAAAAACGCATTCTTTTTGTCCTTTCGGTGCAGAATGGAAGGCTTATGGCAGCCGGAAACAACACCGCGGCCGATGGCATTATCAAGCTTTCGGGTGCAACCAATGCGGTAAATGGTTATGACGGTTATAAACTTTTAACCGATGAAGCAGTGATTTCGGCCGCACCTGATCTTATTTTGATGATGGGACACGCCCGCATAAGTGCAACCACTGATGATATCTATAATATACCAGCGATCGCGACCACGCCAGCCTATAAAAACAAAGCGATAAAACAAATGGATGGTCTTTATCTGCTTGGTTTTGGCCCACGTACGCCGCTTGCAGTACGGGAAGTTATCACTGCTCTCAATAAAGACGAGTGAGGATGATGCCATTTTTCATGAACGAGCGGAGCAGTTTAAGCTGTAACAACAAGAAAACAGCAAAACAGTTTTATTGTTTTACTATTCTTGTTTCGTTTGCAACATTAACGGTTTTTTTCTACCAGCAGAGCCAGTCAATATGACGATGTCAATGTTTCCGGCCCAATCGGTAAAAGGCGACCGCAGCCAATATGGCCGCTTGGCAATTGCTGTTTTAATCATCGTGCTTTTTATATATATCTATTGTGGT
>NZ_CALYQK010000008.1 GCF_945285465.1 uncultured Bartonella sp.
TAACGGCCGAAATTATCATAAGAAAGATAGCAAAGGGGTAACCCCACGTTTCATTTAATTCCGGCATGAACTGGAAATTCATGCCATAGATCGAAGCGATAAGAGTAGGCGGCATAAATCCCACTGCGGCGACCGAGAAAAACTTGATGATGGCGTTTTGTTCGGTTGAAATCATTCCAACCACTGTATCAAGGAGGAAAGTCATTTTAGCAGATAGAAAATCAGCATAATGTTCGAGCGACTGGGTGTCCTGTTCAAGCGATTTTACCGTTGTTTTCATATCCTTTTTTGGTGTTACGGTTTTGCCGTCAGTTTCAATATATTTAGGCGTAACGTTTTTGCCATAGGCTTCAACATAGACAAGCAGGCGGCTTATGCCGGCAATGCTTTCTCTCACCATTGATAATAATGTACCTTGCGTGCCAATTTGATTCAATATTTTCCGGAAATCGACGGTTGACATTGGCATGGCACCTTCATCGCGATGAAAAATGTTGCGTGAATTATTTTCAATGCGAGCCGAAACTGCTTCAAGCAAATCGGCAAGGCGGTCGGTTGCTGTTTCAATCAACGCAGTCAGAATAGTTAGTCCCGTGCATTGTTGAGTAATAACGCCGTTTCCCGCTTTTGTTACGCGTAGCATAAATAGTTCCACCGACTGAGGGTGGCTATAGCGCACCGTTACAAGACGAAAGCCGGTCAAAATAAAAGTGACCGGCGCAATGTTGCGCTTGTCATTGACCGCATAAATAAGCGGCGCCGTCATATACTGGGCACCGTTTTCCATATAAAAACGACTCGATTCCTCAATCTCGGTCATGTCATCATGGGTGGGTATAGGAATGCCCAGCCATTGTTCAAGTTGTTTTTCTTCTTTGGGCGTGGGATCGGACAGATCAATCCACAATACATCATTTTCAGGGGTACCATTCTCGTTAAGTGGTACTTCAACAAGGCGGTCGGTTGAGGAACGAAAGCTGCGGATCATACATCACTCCTTTGTTATTTCGATGGGAGCAATTTTTTGCACTTCAAGAAGGTCTTCGTCCCAGCGCCCACGTGTCAGCGGGTGACAATGTGAAATTCCTTCAGGTGTAAAATGAACCGACGGGCAATCAACAATGCCAAACGGAACATCCTCATTTTGAGGGTATTGTGAGGTGCCGACAATTGCACGTTCATTTTTGTGATAGCTGGCAAGTTTTAGGTCACGCGCTTCTTCAATACGCTTTGCCAAATTGCCATCAATAAGACTTTGCATAATACCGCCTTCATCTTCCAGTCGCGTAAACTCGACCCATGCGGCTTCGGCGAGCGCATCGGCATCCGAATCGTGACGGCTTGCATGTTTTGTAAGTGGCAAATTAAGTTCGTTTATAAAAATAAGTTGGCTGTTGCGGGCGATGCGACGAGCGTTAGCATCTGGCAATCCAAATACAAAACTATGAGGCAAAACGGATAATGATGAGGCACCGCCTAAAATAGCGGCGTAAGCGGCTATAGAAGAACGGGAAATATTATTGAGTGCATCGCGTTTTGTCATCATGCGCATCGAGGTTTCAACATGGATGATGGCCGGAAATGGCGATGAAACACCCCGTTCACCTTGAAGCCTGCGCCATAACAGCCTGATTGCCCGCATTTTTGCCACTCCCATAACTGGGTCCTGATCGAGTGCGGTGGCAAAACCAATATGCGGCAAGGCGTAAATAATATGGTGGCGAGCTTCTTCCACCATTTTGAGATGCGCAAGTGCGACCGACAGCATGGCACCTATTTCCTGGGCAGCGGTTGCACCGGCATTATGATAGGGCCTGCCATCAGCTTCCAAAACAACACCGGGAATGCCGGAGGAGAAAAATACCGACATTGATTGCGGCAGCGAGGCTTTAAGTGCTTCAATCGACATTTTGAGCTTGCCGGTTGTCGCCAGTACAGCCGTCGGATCGGTACTGAATGTAAGTTTCGTTCGTGTCGGATTTATCCGGCGATGCTGCAAATAATCAATAAATCCATCGGCAATGGCACGACCATGTGGATGGTTATCAAGCCGGATATGAAGGCCATCAAGACTAATGCCATCAAACAAAGTGGGGATTGTATCGACATTTGCCGGTAACCCGAATTCGTAAGCACTATTGGCACCTTCAAAGACAAGAGCAATGCCGGTAGCACCATTTGCTATATCTTCTTTAAGTTGAAAACGCGCACGGTCGATATCGGGGTCATCGGCACGCTGCATAACAGACCAGCCCGCTTGACGGGATTGTGGATTGTCTGATGAATGGGACTGTTTCGAGCTCATGAGCAAATAAGAATCCTACTTAATCAATTTCACACCATTTTTGAAAGCTACTGTCACACAATCACAAAGCCCAAAACGGTGCAAGACCAACCTATCGCGATTTCATTTAGAATTTATTTAAGAAAATTTAATCGACAAGCGAAATTTAAATTGGCATCGAAATTTCTTAATGTCAAAATTACCAATTTTTAATTATTTGTTAATAGAAAAACAATATGAACATAAAAAACTAGTGATTTGTTAATAAATATTAAATTTTATTTTTTTCATAATTATGTAGACAAACGGTAATACATAAAGTTTCACGGTATTTTATTATTTGGTAAAATTTTAATATAATTTAAGAGTGTTTATCAAATGCGTTTTAAAATAAATATTTTACCGATTTTAAAAAAATAATAAGAGAAAAATGTTTGGCTATAGGCATTAGCTTATTGATTTTGTCCATAGTTGGTACATTTATCAAGCGATAGAACTTATGGCTAAGGAACAAATTGGGCATGATCGACAAAAGCGGAATTTTTCTTGGTGCCAGCCACCAAAAACAAGATAATACCCTGAAGCCGGAATATATCTGGCTGAAATATGCAAACCGCCACGGTTTGATAACGGGGGCAACCGGCACAGGAAAAACTGTGACATTACAGGTTCTGGCCGAATCTTTTGCGGCAACAGGTGTGCCGACGTTCTGTGCCGATGTTAAAGGTGATCTTTCCGGCATTGCCAAGGCTGGTATATTGAATGACAAGGTTCGTACACGCGCGCAAAGTGTTGGTCTTTCATCCATTGAAATGACGGCTGCTCCGATAATTTTCTGGGATCTGTTCGGTGTTGATGGTCATCCGGTAAGAGCTACGGTTTCCGAAATGGGGCCTTTATTGCTGTCACGGCTAATGGATTTGACACCGGCGCAAGAAGGCGTGTTGAATATTGCTTTTCGCGTCGCCGATGACGAAGGTCTGTTATTGCTTGATTTGAAAGACTTGCAGGCAATGCTCAACCATGTGGGGGAAAAGGCCGGCGAGCTTTCCTCGCGCTATGGCAATATTTCCAAACCTTCTGTTGGCTCCATCCAGCGGCAACTATTGGTCTTTGAGGAGCAGGGGGGCGAGCATTTTTTTGGTGAACCATCTCTGAAACTGGAAGATATTATGCGCACAACAACTGATGGGCGCGGTATTGTCAGCGTTTTGGCGGCTGATAAACTGATGTCCAATCCACGTCTTTATTCAACGTTTCTTTTATGGTTGATGTCGGAACTTTTCGAGCAATTGCCGGAAGTTGGCGATCCCGAAAAGCCGCGCCTTGTCTTTTTCTTTGATGAAGCGCATTTGTTGTTCGATAATGCGCCAAAAGCTCTGATCGAGCGGATTGAGCAGGTCGTCCGTCTCATCCGTTCAAAGGGCGTGGGTATTTATTTTATCTCGCAAAATCCACTTGATATACCGGAATCGGTTCTTGCCCAGCTCGGCAATCGCATTCAGCATGCGCTTCGTGTTTATACCCCTAGGGAAACTGCAGCGGTCAAAGCGGCGGCTTCGACATTTCGTGCCAATCCGGATTTTGATACAATGAAGGCCATCAGTGAGCTTGGCACCGGCGAAGCCCTTGTCTCTACCTTGGAAGACAAGGGAATACCATCAATCGTTGAAAGAACGACTATTCGTCCACCTTCATCACAAATTGGCCCAATTACCATTGAAGAGCGGCAGGCTTTGAAGAAAGCCAGTCCAGTCAGCGGCAAATATGACGCAACAATCGATCGCCAGTCAGCTTATGAAATGCTGCAAAAAAATACACAAGAAAAGCGGTCGGCTAATGATCAGCAAGAGGGAACTAGTTTCTGGGATACAATTTTCGGCGATGATAAAAAGCGCGGACAGTCAGTGGCTGAAACAGCTGTCAAGTCGATTACCCGCACAGCGGCCAATTCCATTGGCAGGTCATTAGCCAAAGCAGGAGAAAGCTATTTGCGCGGCGTTTTAGGCAATTTGTTGGGCGGCAAACGTAAGTAACGAAAAATTTGACGGACGCTGAAGGAAAACAAGCCAAAATTATCTGTTCAAAGATCGGCTTGGCTTGGCATTCCCAATGTGTTTCAAACTTTCGAGTAAAGTCGGATTTTTAAAGATTAAAGCCGAAAAGCTTGTTGAAAAGATTGCTTGTCGACGTTTGGTTTCAATCGGAGATTCATTTTTAAACTACAAGAATAGGCGCCTTTTCAGGTACGCGGTCATAAAGGTCGATGATATCCTGATTTATTAGCCGGACGCAGCCTGACGATGCACGTTTGCCGATTGATGACCATTCGGGCGAGCCATGAAGGCGATAGAGCGTATCTTTATCATCCTGAAAAATGTAGAGGGCGCGGGCGCCGAGCGGATTATCCAACCCCGGTTTCATACCACCATTTTCGGCACTGAATTTTTTGAGCTTTGGTTGTCTTGCAATCATTTCTTTCGGCGGTGTCCATGTTGGCCACTTCCGCTTATATTGGATGATGCCGCGGCCTGACCAGGCAAAACCTTCACGCCCGACGCTGACTCCATAGCGAATAGCCTTGCCATTGATACGAACGAGATAGAGATAGCGACGTTTCGTGTCGACAACAATGGTGCCGGGTTGCTCTCCTGTTGGATCATCAACAATCTGGCGCAAGAATTGCGGGTCAATCTGTTGATATGGAATAGCGGGTAATAGAAAATCACCGTCACGTTTTTCTTCATACATCGAAGCGAAGGGAAGAAGTGCGTCGCCCATAGGTACTGCTGGCGGGGTGACCGGAGCCAGAGAGATATCGGATAATCGTGAAGGCATACAAGCTGAAAGCGTACCTGTCGCGGCACCAATGGTCAATGTTTGTAAAAAAAGGCGGCGGGTTAGTGAGCGTGTCATCAATCAATCCAATTTGTTTTATCGATCATTGGCGAATAAAAGTTAAGATCAGACAAATAGGATTCTTTTTCCAAGCTTGTCGGACAGTTGCCAAGAATTTTTGACGGTTGTTTTTGCGAAAGTTGTCCAGCTGATTTCTGCTATCTGCGGTCAAACTGTCGTGAAAATGGCAATTTTCCTTGCTTTTAACCGATGAGCACTCCAAATAAATAGACTACGCCATTCTGGAAATCTATTTTTTGAGGAGTATTGAAATGACCTTTGAATTGCCAGAACTACCTTATGACTATGACGCACTTGCGCCCTATATGTCACGCGAAACACTTGAATATCACCACGACAAACACCACTTGGCCTATGTTACCAACGGCAATAAATTGTTGAAGGGGTCGGGATTCGAAAACATGGCTCTTGAAGACATTGTCAAAGCAAGTTTCGGCAAAAATCAGGGTTTATTTAACAATGCCGCCCAACATTACAACCATTGCCTTTTTTGGAAATGGATGAAAAAAAACGGTGGCGGTAAAAAGCTGCCAGCCCAATTGTTGAAGGCGATTGATAGCGATTTGGGTGGCTATGACAAGTTTCGTGAAGATTTTCTGGCTGCAGGTGCGGGGCAATTCGGTTCAGGCTGGGCCTGGCTTTCGGTAAAAAACGGTAAATTGGAAATTTCAAAAACGCAAAACGGCGAAAATCCGTTGGTTCATGGCGCAACACCTATTCTCGGTGTAGATGTCTGGGAACATTCCTACTACATAGATTATCGTAATGCCCGGCCGAAATATCTTGAGGCATTTGTCGATCACCTTGTTAATTGGGATTATGTACTCGAGCTTTATGAACAAGCCTGAACATTGATCACGTTTAAAAAAAAGCCGCTACTTTTTATAATATAAAGTGTAGCGGCTTTGTTGTTATTTGCAACAATGACATTCATATTGCATGCCGTTAGAATTTCGTGCACATGCTCGCATCGATTGTTTTGTCATTGTAAAGATAAGTCATTGTTTTCAACCATGACTTACATTCATTCATGGTATCGAAACAGCGAAAACGTTCGACCGGCATCAATCCTGATCCACGATTCTGGAAAGGTGTTTGTTCCCAGCCGCGGAAAAAACCGGCAACAATTCCACTTCCTTTTGGCGGAGTTGAGCAACGTTTGCCAGCATATTCGCTGGTCATATTTGCAATTTTAGCCGGATTGCGGCCACTGGCATTGGCTGTTTGGACCATTGTCAAACAGGCAAGGCCAATGACGGCACAAAATGTCAACTTATTTGTCATGTTTTACAGCTCTCCTTTTGCCTCTATCATTAATAACGGGTACATATCGTTGCCGTTGGCGGTGGTGAACCATAAAGTGATTCCATCGTATAAAGCCAACCACGGCATTCATCCATTGATTTAAAACAACGGTAACGATCAACCGGCACCAAGCCGTCAGAACTGACAATCGGGTTGTCGGTTACGCCACTGAAATAGCCAGCAATAATACCGCTTCCTCTTTTTGGTGTGTTACAACGTTGCCCGGCATATTCAACAACATTTTTGCTTATTTGCGCACTTCGCGCAGGTAAAAGTGAAATGCTTATCAAAAATAATAGGAAAAGGCTAAAAATCTTCATTACCAACACCGGTTTTTGTTCGATAACAGATAGGCGGCATTTGTATATTTTCTATGTTATCGAAACATCATCATAGTTCTTTTTTTATACCATTGTAAGAAAAACCTGATCATATGGAAAAGATCAAGTTATGCAGTTGGCAAAGGCTTAGACGAAATATGAAGAAAGCTCACGCCGCTATCGCCGGACGATGATAGAATATCGCCGGGCGATTTTTGCGTGATGTATAATATTTTCTACTCTTGCTCAAGTGGCTAGTTACGTTATTGACAATGTTAAAATCAGCCGCGCAATACGTAATCTTCCAACAAGGCAGATCGGCGAATTATTCCATTTTTCCGGCGACCTTAAGAATGAAAGCATAGATATAAGCACTCTCTTCAAGTCGTGAAAAACGTCCTGACGCGCCACCATGTCCCGCTTCCATATTTGTTCTCAGCAAAACCGGATGATCATTGGTTTTAAGTTCGCGCAGCTTTGCTACCCATTTTGCCGGTTCCCAATAAGTGACACGTGGGTCGGTCAGCCCGGCCATGGCAAGAATTGCCGGATAATTCTGCGCACAAACATTATCATATGGCGAATAGGAAGCGATGAGTTCATAATCTTCTTTGGATTGGAGCGGATTTCCCCATTCCGGCCATTCCGGAGGGGTGAGCGGAAGTGTGTCATCAAGCATGGTCGAAAGAACATCAACAAATGGGACAACTGCAACAATGCCAGCATAATCTTGCGCAGCCATATTGGCAACGGCACCCATCAGCATGCCACCGGCTGAACCGCCTTCGGCAATAAGTCTGTCATGTGCGGTGAAATTTTGTGAAACAAGATAACGGCCACAAGCGATAAAATCGGTAAAAGAGTTACGTTTAAAGCGATGTTTACCGTTTTCATACCAGGCAAAGCCTTTTTCTTTACCCCCCCGAATATGGGCAATTGCATAAACGAAACCGCGATCAACAAGAGATAAAGCATTTGTATTAAAACTGTCGGGTATTGAAATGCCATAGGCGCCATAGCCATAAAGCAAGCAAGGGGCAGTACCATCGAGTTTCGTATTTTTGTGATAAAATAACGAAACAGGAATTTTGGTACCATCTTGCGCCTCGGCCATCAGGCGTCGTGTTCTGTAATTTTTCGTGTCATGCCCGGAAGGCACTTCCTGCGTTTTTAAAAGAACGCGGTTTCGGGTACGCATATTATAGTCATAAAGCTCGCTCGGTGTTGTCATTGACGAATAAGAAAAGCGGATTACTTCGCTATCATATTCTGCTGCACCATGAAGTGCGAGCGAATAGGTTTCTTCATCAAAGGCAATGGCGTGCTTTGTGCCACCGTGGCGGTCAAGTATTTCGATAAGCGGCAAGCCGTCACGACGTTCGAGAAAAACAAGAAAATTCCGATAAGCATCATGGCCAAGAATAAGTCGTCCCGCTTCATGGGGCACAACCTCGATCCAGTTTTTCTCTTCCGGATTGTCAAAAGGTGCCATCATAATTTTGAAGTCTTTGGCATTGTCGATATTGGTAAGAATATAAAAAACATCGCCACCTTCCGTTAGCGAATATTCGACGCCTTTTTCACGTTTTCTTACACATTTGGGTGGTGTGAGCGGCGCATCTGCCGAAATAAGCCAGACTTCCGATGTCTCATGATCGTGAATTTCAATATAAACGACATCATTGCGCGCGGATCCACCGACACCCAAAAAAAAGCCCGGGTCATTTTCCTCGAAAATGAGTTTATCTTTTTGTTGATCGGTTCCTAGCCGATGGTAATAAAGTTTTGACGGGCGGTGATTCGCGTCCATGCGGGTATAAAAAAAGCCTTCCGACCGTGCGTCCCAAACAACTTCTCCCGATGTGTCTGTTACAATTTTTTCGTCGTCGCAAAGCAATTCCATATCGCGCAACTTTATCGTGTAAAATTCCGATCCTTTATCATCAAAACTCCAGGCACATTTTTTGTGATCAGGGGAATGGACTACGCTGCCGAAATGGAAGTAGTCTTTTCCTTCTGCCAGTGCATCGCCATCTATATAAACTTTCGCTTCGCCGCCATTGCGCGGTGTTCGGAAATAATGCGGCTGTTCACCTCCCGTTACAAAGGAAACACCATAAGCAAATGGTCCATCTTTAACCGGCACGGAACTGTCATCTTCTTTTATACGCCCTTTCATCTCGGCAAACAGTTTTTTTTGCAACTCGTGCGTGTCGGCCATTTGTGCTTTCTGATAAGCGTTCTCCTCTTCCAGATGGGCACGAATTTCTTCGTTAAGAAGCGTTGGATCCGTGAAGACTTCTTGCCAATTTTTGGCCCTCAACCAATGATAGAAATCATGACGTGGAATACCGTGATGTATTTCAAAATGGTCAACTTTTTTGGTTTTGGGCGGCGAAATTAGTGATTCTGTCATTATGGAACCTAAAATAAATATTACGAGTTTTTAAAACGACTTTTGTCAAATTAGTCTGTTGTTTTATCCTGTCGGTATGCCAATGCATAGCCGTTCATGCAATAGCGCAAACCAGTCGGTTGTGGCCCGTCGGGAAAAACATGGCCAAGGTGGGATCCGCAATCGGCACATAATACTTCCGTGCGCACCATTCCATGCGACAAATCCTCCTGAAGAAGCAATGCATCGGAACTGATCGGTTGATAAAAACTTGGCCAACCGCTTCCTGAATCGTATTTTTTTTCCGAGCGATAAAGCGGCTTTCCACAACAGACACAACAAAATGTTCCGGATTTTGAAGTGTCAAAATCAGGTCCGGAAAAAGCCCGTTCTGTGCCATGATTTCTGGCAATCTCATATTGGGTTGGTGTAAGCTGACGGCGCCATTCCTCGTCAGTTTTTGTTACTTTAAATGAATGTTTGTTTTTCATGTGCTTTTCCTTCTATAGATGAAAACCGGATTGCCGATTTAAGTACGTGGAGTGCAATTTATTTATTTGCTAAAAATTGTGTACAAATTTTCTTTGATTACCAGGATAAAGCCACAACCAAGACGCCCATTGTTGCATCTTCTCAACGAACAACTTTGCAACGATAAATCGATCAATGATAGTGGTAACCGAGGCCATTATTGTCACAAGGTGTTTGCTCTGGTTCTTTTGCGTTAATAGCGACGTATATTATGCGACTTTTTTCGGCATTTACCTGTTATATCTTTGCTGTCCAGCTTTCCTTCCAATGAAATAAATAATTCCTCATTTAAGGTCTTTGACAGTTAAAAAAATAGCTGCTAAAACCCGACAAATTAGGGGGCGTTTTCCATTAAATGGTATCTGTGTATAAAATTTTCAATTTATACTAGAATATCAAACCAACTTTCGCGAGTAAAATGGTAAAAATGGGACGGTTTGCCTTAATTTTAATTCAATTTAAGTAAGTGAAATTCTGGAAGTCGATAAAAACGCAAAAATAAAACCCGAAAACAGTATGGAACCTTTGTTTTGTAGAATTGTTTTGCGTTCAGAATTGACAAGGTTTCTTACATAGCTATATGAAGTCAACATTATGCTTGCTAAAGATAAGTAAGCTTTAATAGAAGAAAGTTCAAAAAGGATAAAAAGATGGATGATCAAGCCGTCAGCGAAAATGAGAGCGATTTCATTGTGACACTGGTTGCGGATGTTGTGGCTGCATATGTAGGCAATAACTCAATCAGACCTGCAGAATTGCCGAGTTTAATCGCGGACGTTCATGCTGCATTTGTAAAAGCGGGGGGCGAAACAGCTAAGGAAACAGAGGTTGAAAAACAGAAACCTGCTGTCAATCCGAAGCGCTCGGTTTTTCCAGATTACATTATCTGTCTGGAAGACGGTAAAAAGTTTAAATCGCTAAAGCGCCATTTGATGACGCATTATGAACTGACACCAGAACAGTATCGGGACAAATGGGATTTGGATCCAAATTATCCGATGGTTGCGCCAAATTATGCGGAAGCACGGTCGTCGCTTGCCAAGCAAATGGGTTTGGGGCGCAAACCTGGTAAAAGAAAATCGCGATAATCCCGTCGAAATATAGACTGGGGCGCATTAAAAAATGCGCCCTTTTTGTTTGTCATTTCGCAAAAATCAACTGTTATCAGTCCGGTACAAATTACTTAAGAGCCGTATGCCGGTGTTTACAAAACACTAAACGACATAGCTTAACGTCCGGTTTTTTCTGTCGATAGAATGTCGTTCAAATTGATTTTGGCATTTAAAAGTAAAAACGCCGATATTAATCGCCGCACTGTCGAAGAGGCAGAAAACAATCATAACTTCTCTGTGATTTTTGGTTTTACTTAAAAATATACCATTTTAAATAAATTTATAATTTGTTTTTTACTTGCAGTGCATTGTGGATCATTAAAGGGCATTTTGCGCTTCGGCACGGATACGTTCAACCATTGATCGTAAACCGTTTGATCGTTGTGGTGTCAGATTTTCGTCAAGCCCCAATGTTTTTAGCACTTTCTCGATATCGGCATGGCATATCTCAGATGCGCGTTTGCCTGAATAAAATGTTGTGAGAATATAGACGAGACCGCGTACGATATGGGCATCAGAGTCGCCCTGAAATGTCATAACAGGATCGGATCCTTCGCCGCGTTTAGTTAATAACCACACCTGACTTACACAGCCAGCAACCTTATGGGCATCGTCACGTGCGCTTTCAGGATAGGGGGCGAGTTCTCGGCCAAGCTCGATTACATAACGATAGCGGTCTTCCCAATCGTCCAGCAAGGCAAAGCTTTCTAGAATATCGTCGATAGTATCTGTCATAATGTTAATTTACAGCGCTTTCATTCAATCTTTTCTTTTGATTGAAAGCGTTTACTCCGTTTATTAGAAAAAGTAAATTTTGGCTGATCCCATTGTCAATTGATTGCGCTTTTTGTGCTTGACGGGCTTTACTTTCTGACGAAGTAGTCAGCGGTTTGACAAGATTTTGTTTATTCTCCGGTTTTTTTTGACGCAGTAGAGCCATTGTCCGCAGTTATCGAACCAGTGCTGATTTTTTCAGGCGCCATTTTATTTGTATTGGCATTATCGCTGCTGAATGTTCTGTCGAGATATTCATAGGCCAATCGTGCGCCATCGCGCGCACGTTCGCCAAGTGAACCGAAAAATGTACGCCCCGTTTTACATGTTTCGGAATTACGTTCACAAAAATTGCCGAGATCATTGACAGTATCTTTTACTGCCAGAAATGCTTCAACGGTATTCATATATTGATCCGGCTTGGAGCCGTTATTATTTTTTGATGTACCAAAAAAGGAAACAGCAACCAGAAAAAGGGTAAGAAAGCAAAATGACTTTACAAGGAATCTTAACATATCGCCCCGACACAACGCAGTTACAAATGAGCAGGATTGAGACAGGATAATGGTCTATGATTGACGAAAGATTGACAAAAATAAAAATTCCACATTTATTTTCGACCAATTTGGTTTTCAGCAGTTAAACTTGTTAACCATAGCCGCAAAGATTTGGCAGGAACCAACGCCAAATGCCGTTTATTATCTTTTCATTAAAAACTTGTCGCCAGATTGGGGCACAACAAGACAAAAGCTGTTTTTGATATGAAATGTTTCGTCGAAAACCGTTTTGGCGCAATAGGTGAAAAGTGACAAGGTTTAAATCAAAACAATGGAAACATTGAAAGCTACTCTAAAGATAAACTATCAAGGAGTCGTGCTTGAAAGTGCCCATCCCGACTGTTTTCTGGGATATTTGAAACAAAGCGATGCGTTGTCTGATCGTGTCCATATTAATGATCGCATAATTGTTTTGTCGTTTCTCGCCGATCTTCGAGATTTTCACAAGGCTGTACCCATTTCGGTACGCATAAGTGGTAATGATCCGACCCGTTTTATGCCGGTCGTTCTCCATTGTATTTCGGTGCATCAAAACTTTATACTTTTGCGCATTGAGGTAAGTCACAGCGATTTTGCCAATGGTGGAATGAATGGCGTTTCGCCATTTGCATGTGCCGCCCATGAAATGCGCACGCCGTTAAATGCCATACTCGGTTTTGCCGATCTTCTCGAATATATGGACGAGCAGCAAAATATTAACGATAAACGGCACGATTATATTGCCATGATTAAAAAGGCCGGGCATCACCTTCTGGCTGTCGTTAATAAAACGCTCAAAGATCAAGAACAAGCTTATAGCGAAAACAATTCCGGTATCAGCCTCGTCGCGATGGTGCTTAACGAAACCCTGGATTTAACTTTTCCGTTACACGGGCATCGCACGATCCATGTTCAGGGTGGGGCTATACCCGTCGCCTGCCAGCTTGATACGCTGTCATTCCGGCAAATCTGCTTTAATCTTATATCCAACGCAATTAAATATAGCCGTGATGATGGCCATATTCTTATCGACATTGCCGTGCTTAAAAACGGCTATTGCCAGCTCGTGATCGAGGACGACGGGATAGGGATGGATCATCAGCTTATAGCGCGTTTAGGCATGCCTTTTTTACGATCTTCGGATGCCGTTGCCTTCAAAATCGAGGGTGTCGGTTTAGGGCTTGCAATGGTATTCGACCTTGTCAAACGGGCAGGCGGTCGTATCGACTTTGAAAGTCAAAAAGGAAAAGGAACAAAGGTTAAACTTCTTCTGCCATTGGCGCCTGCAAACATTTTGTCAGCCACCAATAAAGTTTGCGTTGCAGACAAAAATAACGCAAGCGGATTGTCAAATGGCGGTTATTGTTTAACTTCAACAACACAATTCAGGAACGATGGTAAAACAGCGCAAGACACCTCGAAACCGAACCGGAAAACAGCGTAGTTTCCTTCAGGTCATTTTTTATGGATTAGGGCGTTTCATTCGGTGGTTTGCCGGGTGGCTATATCGCTATGCGCGAAAAAATCCGTTACTGGCCGGCGGTTTTTTTCTTTTTTTTGTCGGATTTGGTTTCGTTACGTTTAACGCATTGTTTTTCCAGCGCGCTAGTCACCATGCTGTATTTATTCAGACAAGGCCGCTTGACGGCCACTCGTCGCCTTTAGCTAGTTCTTCTTCCATGTCATTACCGGATATTGGACAACATATGCCATCATCATCTTCAGTGGTTGGAAAATCGAACGAGTTACCGGTGACAGGTCAGCAAAAGACAGCTGTTTTGCCCGATAACTTGTTGGAAGTGCAAAAGAAGCTCGCCTCTTCAGGGTTTTACGATGGTCCGTTAGACGGGCTGGATGGCCCGAAAACCAGAAGTGCAATTGCGCGCTGGCGTGAAAGCGCAAACAATATTGGCAATCATGACAAATTAACAGAGACACAGGATGATATTGCTGCGCTTATTAGTGGTGAAATGGCTCAAAAAGATGCGTTAGACGGTGTAACAACACAAGCATTGACTAATAGCCCGACTGATGACGAGCGTGAGCGCAACAGCGCAGCCGTGGCCGCAACAAATGGCGCCTCTTCCGATCAAGCTGGTGCTCACCAGGACCATTTCAAAGCAGGTACGGCCGATATTATGCGTGTTCAGGCAGCATTGCGTTCTTTTGGTGATGATCATGTTATTGTTACCGGTAAGGAAGATGAAAATACAGCTGAATCCTTGCGTAATTTTCAAAAAATGTTCAGTCTTCCTGTAACCGGAAAGATCAATCAAGAAGTAATTGATAAAATGAAAGATATTGGTTTGATTGGGTGATAGGTTTAATTTGCTTACAATAATATTATTAGAGAAAAAAAATAAACTGTGTTAGATAATAAAACTCTGATACACGGGTGAATTATTGTTTTTCAGGAGTTTTTAATGCGTTTAACCTCAGATTTCTGGACGGCAGCGTTAATGCATCGAGCGCGCGTGGAAGGCGGGTTTGCCTATTTGACCCGTCGCGGTTCCAACGATGCTGGTGCAATATTTATTCTCTTGCATTTGTCTGATGGTAAAACCGATCTTTACGGACCGGCACCGCAAAGTTTTTATGTAACTGATGGCGGCCGTGACGAACGATGTTTCATTAAAATTTTGTCACAGGTGGAAGAGCAGGTTGCTGTCGAAAAGCTGGAAAAAGAACTAGAGTTTGATGCGGATCTTTGGCTGATCGAGATCGAAAATTATCAGTCGGAAGAATTGCCATTTCCGGTCGTGGAACCTTGAACGTTTAATTATCCGTATTATTGAACCGACGCCTTTATGAACAAAAGATGAGACGACAAATTAACTTTTAAACTGTTAAAGTAATTTCCCATCTTTTTAATTCAGCCAAGCTATGACGACACGTTTGCACAATTAACAGGTATTGGAATTATTAATAGGTTTTGAAATTGGCCGTCATGAGCCGCAACAATTCCGGTAGAATCCGAATCTGTCGAGTTTTGTTGTTCGCATAAAGTGCTCAATAATCAAGTGCCTGACAACGCGCATGGCTGAGAAAGTCATTATTGTCTTTTCTGCTTTTATCTTTAACACTGCGCAAGATAACAAAACCTTCGCCAATATCTTCACTTACAAGCACCGCATCTTCGATATTTTCAGGTGCTTCCTGCTTTAATTCCATTATTTGCCCGGCATTGCCAATAACCAGATCAAGTTTGCTATCAGGCATTGTGTGGTTATTTAGACTGTAAAAATTAACACCGTTATGGTCATAAACCGACATCGACCAAAATGGTGTGGTTGCCTGTGCAGTTATGTGAACCGGGCCATTGTCGAGATTAAACCGACAAACTTTCAGCTGAAACAAAGGGTCTGTCGTTGCGGTAATCGGATTGTCTTTTGCCAGCGAAGCAAACCTGTATTCACCTGTAGTTTTAACGAGCCGCTGCCACGTATTAAGTTCGCTAAAATGTGGAACCATGAACAAGACACAGATATGAACAATTATGGCACCAATAATACCGACCAATAATGCGTAGACTAGTTTAGCCACAATCGCGCACTCCGCTACTAACAGCTTCAACTACAGGCATATTAAGCGTTTGTAATGCCGTTGAAGTGGCAATCGGCGTATCATATAATGTCAAAATCAGGCCGTATTGCCTGTTTCCTGTTGTTGCCAGCCAGTTTCCCGGCTGTGCAGAAGGTGAAATTACCACGTTTAATGTTCCATCTTTGTCCCAAACAACATTACCGCTATATAATTCGGTCGGGAGTTTGTCATCAATCCAGAGTGGATGAAGCCCATGATCAACGCCGTAAAGCGTAAACAGCCGTGTTTCCGGCAAAAGGCCTTTAAGAAGATATGTGCACTGAGATTTTAAGGGGTGGTCGTTGTTATCTCGCCAAAGTTGAAAAATAAGCCCTTCAGTACGACCTAATGAAATGTCACCGCGTTTTGCGGCGCGGGCGCGGGCATAAGCATCGGCTTCGGCCGTGCCGGCTAGGGGAAAAGCCTCCCACTGGCCAATTGTCAGACGTCCAAAACCATCAAAAGTATCAAGTGCATAATTTACACTCCATGCCCCGCCACCAATGGCAATAACAAGGCTCAATATTATCAGGAGGATGCGTTGGAACATAAAATAGTGCCCTCTATCTAGCGTATCTGGCTTGTTGAGGATGACACAACATGAGCGGAAGTTGAGGGGGCTAAAATAGGTGCCTTGTTAAAATCGACGACAAGCGACTGGATCACTTTGGACGTTAAAGGTGAAAGAATTTGTGGTAAATCAGGAGCCACATTCTCATTTGATTTATCATCTTGATGATGGCCAGCATTTGCAAGAACCGAGTTTTCGACGCCAAAAAGTGGCTTGATTGTGGTGTTCTGATGGGCATAAAGCATGATGCGGTTCCACATCATAGCCGGTACAACACCGCCAAATGACCGATTCATTGAAGAAAAATCGTCATTTCCCAGCCAAACGGCACCGGTATAATTTCCGGTAAAGCCGACAAACCATGCATCGCGATAGGCTTGTGATGTTCCGGTTTTTCCTGCGACAAGCGTCATAGGTAACTGCGCACGTTTGCCAGAACCACGTGTTGTCACGCCTACCAGCATCTGGTTCATATAGGCTGCCGATTGGGCACTTAATACACGGTGTGGTTTTTCGCCATCACGCGACCAATCCCAGATGACATGGCCATCCGCGGTCATGATCTGGGTGAAACCATGGCGATTGCCTGCCATACCACCATTGGCAAAAACGTTAAATCCGGTTGCCTGATCAAGCGGAGTCATATTGGAAGTGCCAAGAACCATTGTTTTATGAGAAAAAATATTCGCCTCTATTCCCATATTCTTGATAAGATTTCGAATGGGCTGGGTGTCACGATTAAGATATTGATAGGTAATGCGAACCGGTACCGTGTTGATCGAAAACGCCAGAGCCGTTGCCAGATCGACATTGCCACTATAGCGTCCCGAATTATTTTTTGGCGACCAACCACCCCAATTTATCGGCGCATCCGATATAATTGTTTTTGGTGTTAGCCCCCGTTCCATGGCAACAGCATAGACATAGGGTTTAAATGACGAGCCGGGTTGCCGGCCGCCTTGCGTCGCACGGTTGAATTGGCTTTGCCTATAATCGCGTCCGCCGACAATTGCCCTTACCGCACCATCATTGTCAAGGATGACAGCTGATGCCTGACTTGCGCGATATTGCGTACCATATTGTTGAAGGAAGTATTCAATCGATTCTTCGGCTGCCTTTTGTATACCCTGATCCAATGTAGTTCTGACAACAACGTTATGGTTTGATAATTTGCCGCCAAGCTTGCGTACTTCATCAAAAGCCCAATCAAGAAAATAATTCGGCTCGTTGCTATCAAGCTCGCTAACAACGCTTGCCGGATGGCGGCGTGCACCAATAACTTGTCCTTCTGTCATCAGACCGTCATCAACAAGGTTGGATAAAACGACATTTGCTCGCGCACGTGCTGCTGGCAGGTTGACATGGGGCGCATATTTGCCGGGTGCTTTGAAAAGTCCGGCAAGCATGGCCGCTTCTGCAAGTGATACGTCGCGAATGTCCTTGCCGAAATAAAACCGTGATGCGGCAGCGATGCCGAACGTACCGCCGCCCATATAGGCACGGTCGAGATAGAGTTGCAAAATTTCTTTCTTTGACAGGTTTGCTTCCAGCCATATTGCCAGATATGCTTCCTTGATTTTGCGCTCGAATGTCCGCTTATTATTCAGGAACAGGTTTTTTGCCAATTGTTGGGTGAGTGTCGAGCCACCCTGAACAACACCATTGGCGCGCAGGTTTTGGCTGAATGCACGCGAAAGGCCATAAAAATCGATTCCCCAATGCTCAAAAAAACGACGATCTTCTGTGGCAAGAACGGCCTTGATGACGAAGTCGGGTATTTCTTCAATAGGGACCGGTTCGCCATGCAAGGCACCGCGGCTACCAATGTAATTACCATGACGATCGAGAAAATTGACGGCAAAATCTTCGGGAGAATGCCAATCCTTTTTTGTCAGAGAAAATACCGATATGCCGATAAAAGTGAAAATAGCAAAACCGACGAGACCGAGTGTCAGACCTTCGTCCAAAACTTCTATAAGCAGGCGTTTCCAGCCGCGAACACGGAATCGACGTGATGTAATTGCGGCATTTTCCCAGAAGACGCCAAGCAAACGGCCGAACCGGTATAACCCTGTATCAATCCACGCATCTATTCCGATCAATAGCGGGCTGCGGAAGCGCTTCCTGTTATGTTTCTTATTTTTATTTTTAGAATTGAACATGGACAGCAATCCGTGTAATTTGATTATGGTACCCTGTTTGTCAGCAACATTCCGCCCTATATTAGCTTAACCCTTTTCAGGAACGAAGACCTTTTTTTCGTTTAAGGATTAATATACAGTGAAAGTTAAACGGCAAGAATTTAAACGGCTTGCCTGCGGGGCGTTAAAAAGTCGATGTTATGATAAATTTTTTCCCGATCAGCCGGTTATAAAAATTTTCGGCAATCATTTGCAAAGTTTTTTGTTTTAAACAATTATAAGTGGATAATTTTGTCGAACGGTAAGTTAAGGTTTTGTTCATCTTACATTCATATGGAATAGGTTATAAGCACATGATGATGAAAAAGCTTCTTTTTTTTGCGACTTTTATATGTCTGGCGGGCACATCGGCGGCGTATTGCGCCGATTGCACAGAAGTGGGTAAACGCGTTGCCAATGAGCAGGGGGGCACTCTTGCCCGGGCAACGCTCGATACACAAAATGGTGGCAATACCTGTGTAATTATTGTGCTGGTTCCGGCACGTGATGGTGAAAAGCCGCGTCGTGTCGAAATAGCTGTTCCAGCGAACTAGACCATATTCGGGAAAAGTGCTGATGAGGATTCTCGTTGTGGAGGACGACCGTGATCTGAACCGGCAGCTGGTCGACGCACTCAAGGAAGCCGGCTATGTCGTTGATCACGCTTTTGACGGACAGGAAGGCCAGTTTCTTGGTGATACAGAGTCATATGATGCGGTTATTCTCGATATCGGTTTGCCAAAAATGGATGGAATGAGTGTTGTTGAACTCTGGCGCAAAAACAGCCACAGCATGCCGGTTTTGATGTTGACGGCGCGTGACCGCTGGTCGGATAAAGTTGCCGGTATTGATGCCGGTGCCGATGATTATGTGTCAAAACCATTTCATATGGAAGAGGTGCTTGCCCGGTTGCGAGCGTTGATCAGACGGGCTTCCGGACACGCTTCAAGTGAAATCGTCTGCGGTTCTTGTGTGCTTGATACGAAAACCTCGCGCGTTACTGTCGATGGCAAGGCAATAAAATTGACTTCGCTTGAATTTGCGCTTTTTTCCTATCTGATGCACCATCAGGGGGAAATTGTTTCGCGTACGACTTTAACCGAACATCTCTATGACCAGGATTTTGACAAAGACTCCAATACAATCGAAGTTTTTATCGGCCGTTTGCGTAAAAAACTTGGTATTGATATTATCGAAACCATACGCAATATGGGGTATCGTCTGAAATCGCTTACAACATAACGGCGGTTTTGCCATGGCAAAAACAAACGGCAAAACAAAACTTGATTTTGTTTTTCAAACAATCAGTAAATCACTTGGATTGAGGGTGAGTATTTTTTTGACCTTATGGGTCATTGCCGCTTTAGCTTTTATCTCGGTGGTCAGTGTCATCTTTTACCGTCAGGCGAACGAACAATATCTTGAGCGTATTTTGACCGCCCACCTTTATAGTCTTATTTCGGCAGTTAATGTTTCTTCTGACGGTAAATTGCAAGGAACTCCTGATTTGGGCGACATTCGCTATTCGGATCCGTCTTCGGGCTGGTATTGGGAGGTTGTTGCATTGTCCAACAATTTGAAAGGGCGGCTTACTTCATCCTCTTTGGGCGGGCGCAAAGTAGTTTCGCCGAGCGAAAAAACACAACCTTTTGATGGGAAATTTTTTCGCTCTTACCCGATATTGGGGCCAGACGGCCAACATCTTTTGGTTATCGAAAGCGACATTATTGTTGACAATAAAAACCGCGTTGCCCGGTTTCGTGTTATGGGAAATATTGATGAAACCTATGCACAACTAGAAAAGTTCAAGAAAACACTTTTGTTTTACTTGTCGGTTTTTGGTGTCGTCAGTATTCTGATCAACCTTGTTATTATTTATATAAGCTTGCGCCCGTTAAAACGCATACGCCATTCACTTGCCGAAATACGTGCGGGTAAAGCCAATCATCTCGACACCAATTTGCCGCTTGAGGTCATGCCGCTAGCACAGGAAATGAATGCGTTGATTGATAATAACCAACGTATTGTTGAACGTTTTCGTGTTCAGGTGGGCAATCTTGCCCATTCGTTGAAAACACCGCTTTCGGTAATTGTCAACGAAATAGACAGCAGCAATGGATCCCAGCCAATATTATTGAAAGAACAGGCCGAAATTATGCGCGCGCAAATTGAGCGCTACCTTCAGCGTGCCCGTATTGCAGCGCAGCGTGATAGTGTCATTTATCGAACACCGGTAAGACAGGTACTCGAACGGCTCGTGCGGGTCATGGGAAAACTCAATCCGGAAAAACAGATTGAATTACAAATGAACGAGCCCGACATAGTTTTTATCGGGGAAAAGGAGGACCTTGAAGAAATTGTCGGCAATCTGCTTGAAAACTCGTGTAAATGGGCACGAAAACGCATTCTCCTGCGTTGCAGTTTAGCGAAAGCGGATGTGTTGTCGGCCAATATGATTCATCCGATGTTTGAACTTTCGGTTGCAGATGATGGTAGCGGACTTGCATCAAACCAGCGTAACGATGCGTTGAAACGAGGCAAAAGACTGGACGAAAGCAAGCAGGGAACGGGTCTTGGCTTATCAATTGTTGCCGATATGGTTGGTGAATATGGCGGCACAATCTGCTTGTCCGATTCTGAGCTTGGCGGGCTTTGTGTGGAATTTACCCTGCCTTATGCAAAATAGGCGCGAATTGTTATTGTAAATCGATAGGCGATACGTAATGCAATAATCTCGTCTCTAATGACGGGTATTTGCCACACCAATATCGGCAAAGCGTTTTTTATTGACAAAGTGTGAGTGTGGTGCAGTGTTTTTGTGCAATGGCAAATGATAGCGTTCACGCAATAGCTCGCCTTGATGAGGTGTTTGATAAACCCCTCTTTGTTGCAGAATGGGCATAACGCTGTTGGCAAAGGTATCTATGTCGTGAGGAAGTGACGGAAAAAGCACGTTAAATCCGTCGGCCGCGCCATTTTCAAACCATTGTTGCATTGTATCGGCAACTTCTTTTGCCGTTCCAACCACCAGAAGATGACCGCGAGAACACATAAAGCGTTCAACCATTTTTCGCAATGACAGCTTTCTCAAACGTGCGTCACCAAGAATAAGACGGGTACGACTCGGTGTGTTTTTGTCATCGGCGAGCTTGAGTAAGGCGTCAGGCAAAGGTTTATCCAGTTCAATTTCTGACAGATCGACATTAAAAATATATGACAGTCTATCGATCCCGGATTGTGGCACAGCAAGCTCATTGAGATATTTCAGTTTCGCTTTTGCTTCTTCATGCGTTTTTCCGATAACCGGAACAATGCCAGGAAAAATCAAAATTTCATCGCTGTTTCTGCCAGCATTTTCAGCTTGTTGTTTGATGTCGCTATAATATTGGCGTGCACCGGTCAGGTTTGATTGGGTAGTAAATGCTAGGTCAGAATATTGCGCAGTAAATGTACGCCCGACGTCGGACGCTCCAGCCTGTGCCAATACGGGCTTGACCTGTGGCGAACGCGGCACGCTAAGAGGGCCGATTGAACGTGTGTACGAGCCGGTATAATTAGCATCATGAACAGCCGAAGGATCAAGATATAAACCGGTTTTTTTATTGGCAATACGGGCGCCAGGCTGCCAGCTTTCCCAAAGTGCCATGACGGCATTTAATACATCTTCGGCTCGTGCATAGCGTTCCTGACAGGGGGCAAGCACGTCGCGACCAAAGTTTTTAGCTTCCGAAAGCGTTGTCGAGGTAACAATATTCCACCCGATACGACCATTTGAAATATGGTCGAGCGAGGCAAAACGTCGTGCAATATGATAGGGGTGGTCGAATGTTGTCGAGGCAGTACCGATAAGGCCAACTGTGTTTGTCGTTGCTGCAAGTGCCGAAAGAACGACCACAGTATCGAGTGCACCGCTCACACTGTATTGTACTTCGTGTTGGAGTGCCAGAATATCTCCTAAAAATAGAGAATCAAATTGTCCTTTTTCGACCCGCTGAGCAATATCTGTCCAATAGGAAAGACGGGTAATTGCCAGTGGATCCACGTCAGGCATACGCCACGCTGCGGTGTGGCTACCCAAACCGAATACCATAGCGTTCAAATACATCCGCCTCATTTTTTTAATCCTATCGTGTTCTTTTGTGGTAAAGAGATCATTTGCTTCGCTATTTGACAAATATAGGCTATTTTCCATATCGTTTTCTATAAAACATTCCGTGAGTGTAAATATGTAACTGTTTTACCAGTATTTTTTTGGGCAAAAAATATGGCATTGTGACAAAAAAGGTTTTGTAATCCCGCATTCTTCCCGATATTAGAATGTGGGACAAATTCGATGGTGTCAGCATGAACAAATGCATTATTATTTTGTTGGTTCCTTTTGCAATGTTATCGGCATGCACGCATGGTCGTGTCACGAGCGACAATACACAACTTGCTGATACACGCATCATCCTCGAGACGATGGGCAACGGCCTTTTGGGAAAGGCGGCGCAAACGCTTTCTTCACGCGATCGTAAACAGGCTCTTGAAGCGGAATATAAGGCGCTTGAATATACCGATGCCGGTCAAACAGTGGCTTGGTCATCGTCCGAAGAGGGGACGTCCGGCATTGTGACACCTGGTCAACCCTATCAGGTGGGAACACAAAATTGTCGCCAATATAGCCATTCCTTTACAATTAATGGCATCCCGCAAACAGTTAGGGGCAGTGCTTGCCGCAATTCTAACGGCACATGGTCGCCGCTTATTTGACATATTTAAATAATTTAATGAAAGAAATCGGCGAGAGTTCTGGTTTTTTTTAAACAGCTTCTATATGAACTCATTATGATATTCTGGATGTTTATTGTTTTTTTTGTTGCCGTTGTGACGATGGTCGTATTATGGGCAGTGGCTCATTCTGTCAAAGAAGGACAGAGAGGAGCTGTTGTCGATTCTGTCTCGTCCAATATGGAAATCTATAAAAATCAGTTAGCCGAAATCGATGCCGATTTGAAGCGCGGTCTGATTGATAATGAAAATGCCGAGGAAGCGCGTCTTGAACTTTCGCGCAACATATTGGCAACAGAAAAACACAGAGCCGATAATAAATTTTTGTCCCGTCGTGATAAAGCACTAAAAATAATGATTATAATTGCCGTTTTATGTGTTCCGGTGGTGACGCTCGGCATTTATTCGTTGATTGGACAATCGGACCTGAAAAGTCATCCGTTTAATGAACTGATGACAAAAGATCGCGAAAAATTAAGTGCAGAAGAAAAACTTGTTCGTACCGAAGCTCTTTTTGCCCGCAATCCGGAAGATGGCAAGCTCGCCGACGAACTGGCGACCGCCTACCTTATCCAAGGTCGGTTTCAAGATGCGGTCAATACATATGTCAGTGCCTTGCGTCTAAACGGTGAAACGGCTCCGCGTCTTGTCGGTTACGGTATGGCGTTGATTGGTTATAATGACGGAACGATTAATGATGATGCGCAAAAAAGTTTTGAAAAGGCTGCAAAACTTGCCCCCGATGATTTTTACCCGCGCCTTTTTATTGCCCAGTCATTGCACCAATCAGGAAAAACCGCTGAAGCGATAAAAAGTTTGACAGATTTTCTTGCCCGTGTCCCTAAAGATAATGCCGGTCGGCAACGTGTTGAAGCAATGATTAAAGACTTGCAGACTATGGAAACGGAAAGCCAACTGTCGCAGAAGGGCGGGTTGAACGAAGAAAAAGCGGCGACCAAGTCGGAACAAAATGAAAAACGCGACGAGATTGTAGCTATGGTTGATCGACTGGCTGCGCGGCTTCAACAAAATCCGGATGATCTTGAAGGATGGAAGCAGCTTATTCATTCATGGTTGGTTCTCAAGGAAACAAACAAGGCCTTGTCGGCGTTAAAAGAAGGTCAATTGAAACTTTCTAGGGATAAAGCTTCTGAACTTATTTCCTATGCCAAGGTGCAAGGGCTTGTTCTGGAGCAAAGTTCAGGTGAAACAGATAATGAGTAATGAAACAATCATACGTACGACAATCCAGAAGGGATTACGTCGTCGTAAGACCAAGCGTTTATTCATGATATTAGGCGGTATCGTTGTCTTGGCAATCGCTACCGGACTTGTGCTTTATGCGATGCGCGGAACGGCGAGCTTTTTCCGTATGCCTTCCGAAATTACCACGGAAGATATAATGTCTGGTCGGCCTTTGCGGCTTGGAGGTTTTGTAGAAAAAGGCTCGGTCAGCAAAGACAGCGGTACCCACATAACCTTTGCCATAACCGATTTTTCAAAAAACGAGACAGTGAAATTCAACGGGGTTTTGCCGGATCTTTTCCGTGAAGGCCAGGGTATTATTGCCGAGGGTCATTTTACTCGGGACGGCGTTTTTGTGGCCGACCGTGTTTTAGCAAAGCATGACGAAACATATGTGCCAAAAGAGATTGTCGATAGGCTAAAAGATCAGGGATTATGGGAGGCCTACCAGAAACATGATGGTTGAAATTGGCTTGCTTGCGCTTTGTGCGGCTCTTGCTGTGGCTCTTTTTGCGGCGTTTATACCGGCTTTAGGGGTCTATCGTGCCGATCGCCGGTTGATTGATGCTGCGGTTCCACTTGCCTATCTGATTTTTTTTCTGGTACTTCTATCATTTGTCTCTCTGGTTCATGCTTATATTGTTTCAGATTTTTCGGTGTTGAATGTTGTTCAAAACTCGCATTCGGAAAAACCGTTGCTTTATAAAATTTCGGGTGTCTGGGGCAATCATGAGGGATCAATGCTCCTTTGGGTATTTATTCTGACGTTTTTTTCTTTTCTAATTGCGACATTTGGCAAGAATTTACCGGAACGTTTAAAAGCACTTATTTTAAGTTCACAGGCATGGATAACCTCGGCTTTTCTGCTTTTTATTCTTTTCACATCAAATCCGTTTTTGCGTGTCGATCCGCCAGCATTGCAGGGGCGTGATCTCAACCCCATTTTGCAGGATATTGGCCTTGCCATTCATCCGCCACTTCTTTACCTCGGTTATGTAGGATTTTCTGTCTGTTTTTCTTTTGCGATTGCCGCATTGATTGACGGCCGGGTGGATGCAGCCTGGGCACGCTGGGTGAGGCCATGGACACTGGTGTCGTGGATTTTTCTGACTGGCGGTATCATGGTTGGTTCTTATTGGGCCTATTATGAATTGGGGTGGGGCGGCTACTGGTTTTGGGATCCTGTCGAAAACGCGTCATTAATGCCGTGGCTTGCCGGTACGGCACTTCTTCATTCGGCAATTGTTTTGGAAAAACGTGGTGCCTTGAAAATCTGGACTTTGTTTCTGGCAATACTGACCTTTTCCTTGTCGTTAATGGGAACTTTCCTGGTTCGCTCGGGAATTTTGACATCGGTTCACAGTTTTGCCGTTGATCCGGCGCGCGGCCGCGCCATTCTGGCAATTTTGTTTTTCTTTATCGGCGCAGCTCTTATTCTTTTTGCTATACGTGCCTCATCGTTGAAAACCGGCGGCTTGTTTCGGCCTATTTCGCGCGAAGGGATGCTGGTATTCAACAATCTGTTTTTAACCACAGCTACGGCAACGGTATTGATCGGAACTCTTTATCCGCTGCTTTTGGAAACCTTGACAGGGCAGAAAATATCTGTTGGTGCGCCGTTTTTTAACCTGACGTTTGCCCCGTTAATGGTACCACTTTTATTGATGGTGCCTTTTGGTCCGTTAATGGCGTGGAAAAGAGGCGATATGCTTGCCGTTGCCGAAAAGCTGTGGGGGGCTTTTGCTCTTGCGTTGATTGCCGGTTTTATTGTGCTTTATCAAACATCCATGCGTTCTTTGCTTGCCTCGCTTGGAATTGGTTTGGCTTCCTTTGTTGTTTTTGGCGGTCTTTTTGATCTTTGGTTTAAAAGCGGCAATAAAAATACCGGTTTTTTAGTACGGCTGAAACGTTTGCGTGGATTGCCCCGTTCAAATTACGGTACTGCTTTTGCCCATATCGGTCTTGGTATTACGTTGTTTGGAATTATCGTCGTGGCGACTTTCGGTCAGGAAAGCATTTTAACGATGCAAGCGGGTCAAAAAACGGAAATAGCCGGTAAGCAATTATTGCTTGAAGGTGCACGTAATGTTCATGGTGCCAATTATTCGCAGACGGAATTTGAATTTTCTGTAACGGCAAAAGGGCGCGATCTCGGCACAATCACCGCCGCCAAGCGTTTCTACCCTTCGCAGAATATGCCGACAACCGAATCGGGCATTAAAAACTATGGTTTATCGCAGCTTTATATTGCTCCCGGTGACGTTAATAATAATGGTTTGGTGCTTCATATATGGTGGAAGCCGCAAGTCATATGTATCTGGCTGGGTGCATTTTTCATGATGGTTGGCGGGGTGTTATCTTTATCTGACAGGCGTTTGCGCGTCGGCGCACCGCAGCGGGCGCGTTCACGGTCAAAACCGGCCAAAAGGGGGCTTTGATGCGTGTTGTTATTCGAGGTTTTATCGCTTTTACGATTATTTTTGCTACCTTAAGTCGGGTGTACGGCGTATTGCCTGATGAAATTCTGAATGACCCGGCTTTGGAAGCGCGGGCGCGCGATATTTCGGCCCATTTAAGATGTCTTGTTTGCCAGAATGAATCAATTGACGATTCGGGTGCGCCGCTGGCGCGTGATTTGCGCATTCTGGTGCGTGAACGCTTGAAAGCCGGTGACAGCGACCGTCAGGTTATTGATTTTCTGGTTGCCCGTTATGGTGAGTTTGTTTTGTTAAAGCCGCGGTTGAATGAAGAAACGTTGCTTTTGTGGCTTGCCCCGTTATTCATTATTATTGTTGCTGCCGGAGCAATATTTTGGCGTATCCGACACAATGGACACAATAAAGTGATACCTTTGAGCAACGAGGAAAAAAAACGCCTCGAACAAATCTTGAAAGCCAAGAAGCACTAGAACTTTGCTCGGCAATTTATTTTTGCTAGCGCCGGTTTTTATAACGGCTATATTCAAATCTTACCAAATTTTAATAAAATGGACAGGCGATGGTAAGGTTTATCATCCTATGTTTCCGACAACAGTGCTAAATTGCGCAAATAAAAAGGAGTTTATTAGAATGAATATGTCCCCTATACGCAAAACGTTGGCAGTAATCAGTATGTCAACGGCTTTGGCGGGAACAATGATTTTTGCGGGGCCTGGTTTTTCGTTAAACGTTGCTGAAGCAAAGCCGGTTTATGTCGAAGGCGTCCAGCAGCAGAGTTTTGCACCTGTTGTTGAGCAGGTAAAGCCAGCCGTCGTTTCAGTGCAGGTCAAAAGTGACAAGAAAAATGAAGATCAGGGGTTTAGTGGCTTTTTTGGCGGTCCGGGCATAGACCAATTGCCAGATGACCATCCGCTCAAACGTTTCTTCAAGGATTTTGATGAACATCGCCGCCCACAGGGCAAGTTTTCACAACGTTCAAAGCCTCGTCCGGTCGCTCAGGGGTCGGGTTTTTTCATTTCGGAAGATGGCTATATTGTTACCAATAACCATGTCGTTTCCGATGGTACGGCTTTTTCGGTGGTGCTTGATGACGGCAGCGAACTTGATGCAAAACTCGTTGGTAGTGACCCGCGTACAGACCTTGCGGTCTTAAAGGTCAGTGATAAACGGAAATTCGTTTATGTCGCTTTTGCCGACGATGCCAAGGTACGTGTCGGTGACTGGGTTGTTGCCGTTGGTAATCCTTTCGGTCTGGGTGGCACAGTGACTGCCGGTATTGTATCGGCGCGTGGCCGCGATATTGGAGCAGGCGTTTATGATGACTTTATCCAGATTGATGCGGCGGTAAATCGTGGTAACTCCGGCGGTCCTACTTTTGATCTTACCGGTCAGGTTGTCGGCATTAATACCGCTATTTTCTCGCCTTCTGGCGGCAATGTCGGTATTGCATTCGCAATTCCTTCCTCAACCGCCAAACAGGTGGTCGACCAGCTGATCAAGAAAGGTTCTGTCGAGCGTGGCTGGATTGGCGTCCAGATTCAACCCGTTACCAAGGAAATTGCCGATTCTATCGGCCTGAAGGAAGCAAAAGGGGCAATGATTGCCGATCCGCTTGATGGGCCGGCGGCTAAAGCCGGTGTGAAGGCTGGTGATGCGATTATATCTGTCAATGGTGAACAGGTTTCCGATGCGCGCGACCTTGCCCGCCGTATTGCCAATATAGCACCCGGCGAAACAGCAACACTCGGGGTCTGGCGTGATGGAAAACAGAGCGATATCAAGGTAAAAATTGCCGCCATGCCGAAAGATCAGAGCAAAAGCGACGGTTCAGTGCCTTCTCAAGGTGGTAATGGTGCGGCTGAAGCACTTGATGATTATGGTCTGACAGTTACGCCTGCCGAAGACAACACCGGTCTGGTTGTAACCAATGTTGATCCGGATTCGGATGCGGCTGATAAAGGTATACGACCCGGCGATGTTATTATTTCGGCAAACAACAAAGCGGTTAAAAAAGTTTCCGATTTTGTCGATGCGATTAAAGAGGCAAAAAAAATGGGACGTAGTGCTGTGTTGTTGCAGGTGCAAAGTAACGAGCAAAACCGGTTTGTTGCCTTGCCGCTAGCAAATAAATAGGCTTGTCGTTGGCTGAGCAAGCTATGGCATGAATGTGCCATAGCTGTTTTATGATAATAATGAGGTGGCGATTATGAAAGTTCTCATCATTGAAGATGACCGTGAAGCATCGCGCTATCTTGAAAAAGCTTTGAACGAGGCGGGGCATTCAGCCGATGTTGCCGGTGATGGTGAAACCGGTTTTGCATTGGCTGAAAACGGCAAATATGATGTTCTTATTGTTGACCGCATGTTGCCGAAAAAAGATGGCCTGTCTGTCATTGCAGCATTGCGGGCCAAGGGCATTGAAACCCCTGTCCTCATTCTTTCGGCATTGGGACAAGTTGATGATCGTGTGACGGGTTTACGTGCTGGCGGTGATGATTATCTGACCAAGCCCTATGCATTTTCAGAACTTCTTGCGCGTATTGAAGTGCTGCAACGCAGGAAAAATCCGAAAGAGGCAGAAACGGTCTATCGCGTTGGCAACCTCGAGCTTGACCGGCTGTCTCATACCGCCAAACGTGCCGGGAAAGACATTGCCTTGCAGCCGCGGGAATTCCGTTTGCTTGAATATCTTATGCGTCATGCCGGACAGGTTGTAACGCGTACAATGCTGCTTGAAAATGTCTGGGATTATCATTTTGATCCACAAACAAATGTGATTGATGTCCATATTTCACGGTTGCGTTCAAAAATAGAAAAAGACTTTGACACTCCCCTTCTTCATACAGTGCGGGGAGCCGGCTATATGTTGAAAGCGGTTGACACAAAGTCATGAGCAGGGTTGCAAGCGTTTTGCGCACCACAACAGTGCGGCTGTCGGCACTTTATATCTTGCTTTTTGGTCTGGTTGCTGTCGGGCTTTCGACTTATATGACATCGCTTGCCATTTCGATGCTCACCGACCAGACCGAACAAACGTTGAATGAAGAGGTTGGCAATATCGAACACGCCTATCAGCATGGTGGACTTCCTCTTCTGGTGCGCACAATTGACCGCCGCTCGCGCCAGCCCGGTGCGTTTCTTTATCTGGTCGCCGATCCGCAAGGCCGGTTTTTAGCCGGTAATGTTGCCAGTATTGCACCGGGAATGCTCGCCGGCTCCGGTTTACTGCGCAATTCGTTTGTCTATTCGCGTTTTGGCGACAGTGGCGAGAAGGTTGAACACCGCGCTATTGCAACGGTTTTGGATTTGCCCAATGGCATGAAATTGTTGGTAGGACGCGATATTGGCGAGCCGGAAAAATTTATCGCCATCATCAGAAAAGCTTTGATCATTGCTTTGACGGCTATGGCTGGCGGTGCGTTGCTCATCTGGTTCTTTATCGGACGGCGCGCGTTGCGACGCATCGATCAGGTAACGGCTGCATCACAACGATTGATGGAAGGCGATTTGACAGGGCGTCTTCCGGTTTCTGGAGCCGGAGATGAATTTGACAGACTTTCTGCCAATCTTAACGTCATGTTGGAGCGTATCGAAGAGCTGAATAATGGCTTGCGTCAGGTTTCGGATAATATTGCTCATGATTTAAAAACACCGCTCACGCGCTTGCGCAATCACGCCGATGAAGCTCTTTCCGGGCGTAATAAAAATGTTGATTATCGTCAGGCGCTTGAGGCCGTTATTGCCGAATCCGACCAGCTTATCCGCACTTTTAATGCAATCCTTATGATTTCTCGCATTGAGGCCAGTACATCGGTGGAGCATTTAGAAAAGCTCAATGCGCGACCAATTGTTGAAGATGTCGGCGAACTGTACGATCCGGTTGCCGAAGAGGCCGGTGTCGAATTTGTGATGGGCAGGACATTTGATGCCGAGTTGTTGTTAAATCGCGAACTTTTAGCACAAGCACTCATCAATCTTCTGGATAATGCAATAAAATACGGCTGTTGTGCCAACAGAAATCCGAAAGTTTCATTATCAATGGAAGAAGATGGCGAACATGTTGATATTGTCGTTTGTGACAACGGGTCGGGTATTGCGCCGGAAGACCGCAAACGGGTGACAAAACGCTTTGTTCGGCTCGAAGAAAGCCGCACGAAACCGGGGTCCGGTATCGGTTTGAGTTTGACAAATGCGGTGATGAAACTTCACGGCGGTGAACTTATTTTGGATGATGCCAAACCCGGTTTGAAAGCCCGGTTATGTTTTCCGAAATTGCCAGAAAATAACGAGCGGAACGGCAAATAATAGCTATATTTGCCTGTCTCTTTACGCCGAGCAGAACCAGCAATTAAAAGTTTTTTTGCTGTAAAACAGTCTATTGACGCATGAACGCTTTGGTTTTTCATCGCCGATTGTAAACAAATAGTTTTCAATAATTTGAAATTGGCGTTAAATAATTTGCAGCTTTAAGAAAAAATCGGGATGAGGCACGCCAATGCAGCAAGTTTTCTGGAACGCTTCTTTGAAGCATTTGACTCCCCTTAATAATGAAGGAGCACATTGGCTTGCCGACTTGGTAGAAAATGCCCGCAATAATAAGCTGGACGAGCTTGCGAACGCATTGGAAAAGGGGAATGGACAAGCGCAATTTCTTGCCACCGTCATGACTCTATCACCCTTTTTGCGCGAGACATTTATAAGAAATCCGGTGTTTATCGCGCCACTTCTTCATGAAAATATCGCTACACGATTGCATCAGCTGCTTGACGAAATAATAAATCTCGACAGAGCTCAAAATGTTACCGAAGCAAGCTTGATGGCCGCATTACGGCGTAAAAAACTCGAATCCCATGTGCTCATTGCATTAGCTGATCTTGGCGGGCTGTTTACCAGTGCAATGACATCGGAATTTTTGACACGTCTGGCTGAGGCTACGCTTGGTGCCGCCGTGCGTTTTTTGTTGCGTGAAACGCATAGCCAAGGCAAAATTACGCTTGCCGATTTTGACAATCCGGAAAAAGATTGTGGCCTTGTTGTTCTGGGTATGGGGAAATTGGGTGCGCGTGAACTCAATTATTCTTCCGATATTGATCTTATTGTTTTTATCGATGAAATGTCGCCCCATATTGGTGACCAATATGAAAGTGTTGATGTCTTTTCCAAGATGATGCGCCGCTTAATCCGCATTATGCAAGAACGCACTGCTGACGGTTATGTTTTTCGCGTCGATTTGCGGTTGCGACCTGATCCGGGGTCAACACCGCTGGCGCTGCCGATAAGTGCCGCACTGCATTATTATGAAAGTCGTGGTCAAAATTGGGAACGGGCAGCGATGATTAAAGCGCGACCGGTCGTTGGTGATCTTAAAGCAGGCGAGGCGGTGATTGGCGAACTGGCACCTTATATCTGGCGCAAATATCTCGATTATGCAGCTATTGCCGATATCCATTCGATCAAGCGACAAATTCATGCCTATAAGGGGCATGGTGAAATTGCAGTACGTGGCCACAACGTGAAACTCGGGCGGGGCGGCATCCGCGAAATAGAGTTTTTTGTCCAGACCCAGCAGTTGATTGCTGGCGGGCGGTTTCCCGAAATTCGCGGCCGTCGCACCGTTGATATGCTGGCCGAACTTTGTGCACTCGGTTGGATAAACAGCGAAACGCGCGATGTTCTTGCTGAAAAATATGATTTTTTGCGCAATGTCGAGCATCGTATCCAGATGCTCGAAGACGAGCAAACCCATATCTTGCCCGAAGATGACGAGGTTTTTTTCAGCGTTGCCTATATGATGGGTTATTCGGATGCCAAAAAGTTTACTGATGATTTTCTTGAATGTTTGCGAACGGTTGAAAAACATTACGCGGCTTTGTTCGAGCAAGAAAAAGAGTTGGGGTCGGATGCAGGAAATCTTGTCTTTACCGGCGAAGACGATGACCCCGATACATTGGCAACGCTTGCAAAACTCGGCTTTTCACGACCTAGCGATATTTGCCGTATCATTCGCACCTGGCATTTCGGGCGTTATCGGGCAACACAATCAGCCGAAGCACGCGAACGATTAACCGAGCTTACACCAGCCCTTCTCAAAGCGTTTGGAGCAACGAAACGCGCTGATGAAGCATTATCGCGTTTCGATGCGTTTTTACAGGGCTTGCCATCGGGCATTCAGCTTTTCAGTTTATTACAATCCAACCCATCATTACTTGACATGCTGGTTCTTATTATGAGCTCTGCGCCACGGCTAGCCGATATTATTACGCGCAAGCCCCATATTTTTGACGGCATGCTCGATCCGGCCATTTTTTCGGAACTGCCGACAAAAACCTATCTTGAAAACCGGCTCGAGTTTTTCTTGAGTGGCGTTTCCAATTATGAAGATATACTCGATCAATTGCGGCTGTTTGCCAATGAACAGCGATTTCTTATCGGTATCAGACTTCTTAATGGCAGTATTGAAGGCGAGCGTGCTGGCCGCGCCTTTACCGACCTTGCCGATCTGATGATTGCCAAAACTCTTGCGGCTGTCGAAGAAGAATTTCGCCGTGTTCACGGCTTTGTCAAAGATGGTCGTGTCGGCATACTCGGCATGGGCAAACTTGGCAGTTTTGAACTGACAGCAGGGTCTGATCTCGACCTTATTTTGCTTTATGATTATGATGAAAATGCCGAAATGTCAGATGGCGAAAAGCCGCTCTATATTTCCCAATACTATATGCGCTTGACGCAACGGCTTGTTTCGGCTTTGTCGGTGCCGATGGGCGAGGGTGTTCTTTACGACGTTGATCTGCGGCTTCGTCCTTCCGGCAATAAAGGGCCGGTCGCCGTTCCTTTTACGGCATTTGGAAAATATCAGCGCAACGAAGCCTGGGTCTGGGAGCATCTTGCTTTGACGCGCGCCCGTGCTGTTGCCGGAGACCCGTTGTTTTTACAACGACTGGAAGACGAGGTTAGGGCGATTATTGCTCTAAAGCGTGAGCGAAAATCAGTTGCTGGCGACGTGCGTGATATGCGGCAATTGATTGAACAGGAAAAGCCCCCGTTAAACATCTGGGATTTCAAAACGATGCGTGGCGGGCAGGTCGACCTTGAATTTATCGCGCAATTTGCCTTAATTACCCATCAGAGCCAATTTGTGATCGGTCGCACAACAGGCGAAGTTTTGGTAAATTTACCAGAATCGTTCCTTGATCTCACATCGATTGGCGAGCTTCACCATGCTTACCGGATATATACAAATTTGAGCCAGATTATGCGTCTTTGCCTCAATGACAAGCTCAATCCGGATGACATGCCACCCGGTTTTGCCGATCTTTTGCAACGAACAGCTGGCGAACCGGATCTCCAACGTGTGCAAAGTCTTATCGCTGATGCTGCCAAAACCGTGACCGAAATATTTGATCGGGTTGTCGTGTGATGGTGTCTAGACCATGCCTATCGATATAGAAAAGATTTAAAGCGTCGGGGGCAGACCCCCCGTGCACTATGGCCGACATTTGAAGTGCGAGCCGCATCAAACCGGACTGCATTACAGTTATTTTGATAGAATAAGTCATGTGAAAGAAAATATGCCGGTTATTTTTTCTGTTTGACAGGCAAAATAATTGTCACGACCGTTCCTTCGCCTTCTTTTGATTGAATGTCGAGTTCGCCACCATGTAGCTCGACCAGTGAACGGGAAATGGCAAGGCCTAAACCGGAACCTGCATGGGTTTTGGTAAATTGGTTTTCAACCTGTTCAAATGGCTGGCACAGCTTGGCAATTGCCGCTTCGGGACTGCCGACACCGGTGTCTGAAAAAATAAAGACAAGTCTATCATCTTCCTGATAGCCTTTTACGTCGATATGGCCACCAGACGGGGTAAATTTGACGGCATTGGACAAGATATTCAAAAATACCTGATGAATTGCCCTACGGTCGATATCACCATGGAGTTTCGGTGTTATATCGGCACTAAGTGTTATGGATTTTTCCTGTGCTTGTGGTGTCAATGTGCGCAAGGTTTCACTAATGATCGGCTCCAGGTCGGCATTTTCACTTGAAAGAGTGAAACGACCGGCTTCAATTTTTGACATATCAAGTATGTCGTTAATCAGCGTCAGCAAATGGGTTCCGGAATTGTGAATATCGTTCATATATTCGGCGTAGCGTTCCGAACCAAGCGGGCCGAACGTTGCCTGTATCATCATTTCTGAAAAACCGATAATAGCATTAAGAGGCGTTCTCAATTCATGTGACATATTGGCAAGAAATTCGGATTTTGCTTTATTGGCACTTTCTGCGCGTTCTTTTTCCGATTGCAGACTTTCATTGAGTTTTTCAACTTCCGTTGCACGTTGTTGGGCGTTCTGGCGGGCAAGTTTGAGTTCCTGAATAAAAGAATAAAGTCTTCTTTCACTGTCTTCCAGGCTTTTTTGCTGTTGCTTAAGTTCGGAAATATCGGTGCCGACCGATACCAGACCGCCATCCTGAGTGCGCCTTTCGTTGATTTTGAGCCAACTGCCATCGGCCATCTGGCGAATGCTGGTAAAATTGCCCGTATCATCATGTTCGAGTGACATTTCATTGATTGCAGGCTTGGCCATTGCTTCAACAGTTACACGCTGGACACCGGGTTGCAGCATATGGTCGGGAAGCGACGCATATTCGCGGAATTTGCTGTTTGACATGACAAGACGCCCTTCCGAATCCCAAAGGACGAAAGATTCTGAGATATTTTCAATAGCATCGCGAATACGAAGATCGGCCTGAGCGGTTTGTTCGGCAAACTGATGTTGCTCGCTTATATCAAAAGAAATGCCGACAAGATGGGCTTCCTCTTCTTGGGCTACTTCAGCGCGAATACGCATCCAGACGTAATGACCGTCGGCATGGCGCATCGGAATATTAATGTCGATATGATCTTTTTCTCCGTTCATTAACCCTCGTGCCAATTCGTAAAGATCGGCATCAGCCGGATTAATAATCGAAGTAATTTCCGAGATGGAAAGAAGCTCGTCTTTGGGTTTGAAACCGAGCATCTCATACATTGAACGCGACCAGTAAACCCGTCCGCTTGCCATGTTCCAGTCCCAAAGGCCGCAGCGCCCGCGCATCATTGCCATGTCAATACGGTTCTGGATTTTTTCAGAGATAATGTCGGTGTTTCTTATGCGGGCAGCCTGAGCATAATAAGCGTATAAAATTGCCAGTATGACACCGACAGTACCGCCAAATATGGTGATATTGACTGAAACAGTTTTTCGCCATTCCAGATACATCTGTTCGGTTTCTTCGCCGACAAATATACCGAATTTTCCATGTCCGGCCTGATCAAATGAGGCCAGAGACGATTTGCCGTCAATTTTCACCTTCATTACACCGGCACTTCGCCCCAGTACAAATAATGCCTGACTGTCGGCAACAGAGTCGGCCAGTGAATGCCCGATAAGCGGTTCCATGCCCGATGCTGCAACGACATTGCCTTGATCATCGACAATGGCAATACGTGCCGCACTATCAATCAAACCTTGCGAGCGGAAGTCGAGCAGAATGTTCTGTAATTCACTATTCGAGAGAGGAACATTATCATTCTGTTGTTTTTCAAAAACCGCCCTGTCGACCATATTGCCGATATGACCGGCGGCAAGCGTCAATGCCGATCGCGTTGTTAAATCGATATTCTGTCGCCATTCATAAAGAAGAACAAGGCGCGTTGCCGCAAGCAGGACAAGAAAGGTCAGAATGATAAGAGGGACTGCACGCCGCATCCATGGTTCTATGGCCAGCAATCTTTTGTAAGCGTTGCCAGAAAGCAAATCGACATGCGCCGACCCACCCTTGCGCCGCTTATGCGAAGGCTTTGAATCGACAAACGTCCCTGTGGGCGCGTCAACCGCGTCCAAATTCGCCATTTCTGGCTCCCTCTAATATTAACGGATTAACCGGAGAACTGATTCGGTACGCAAAACACCCGAACGAGGCCAATGAATCAAAACTGATTCGTCCTGTCCAGCTTTTTTTTGCCAAAAACCACTTTTCATCGTTCAAACATATTATAAAAGCTTTAAGAATATTTTAACGCTATTTTGAACGTAAAACATTCAAGCCAGACCTTCAGGAAGTGCGACGAACTCATTGTTTTTTCGTTAGAAAAAAGGCGGAAACAGTGTTGCTCCGCCCCTTTAACGAAATCAGCCCAATGTGCGCTGAACAATATCGGAAACATCGACCGAAAGGTTGGCGGTATCGGCAATTCTTTGCAATTCATTATAAAGTTTTGCCCGACGATTTTGTTCAAGCTGGCGCCAGGAACGGGTTGTGGTCAATAGGCGCGCGGCAAGCTGCGGATTTTCCTTGTCAACGGTCAATATAATATCGGCAAGGAATTTATAACCCTGCCCATCGCGACGATTGAAGCCGGTCTGGTTGGATGCGGCAAATGCGGCAATAAGTGCGCGTGTGCGGTTCGGGTTATCAAGTGAAAAGAGCGGGTGTTTCATCAGCTCTTTGACATGGTCGAGTGTTTTGCTGCCCGGTACGGTTGCCTGAACAGTAAACCATTTATCCATAACGAGCGGGTCATGGCCATAACGTTTTTCAAAATCGGCAAGTGCTTCTTGCGCTTCATCGGATTGATCGAAGTGGTGAACAAGAATAGCCAGCCCCGCCATCCTGTCAGTCATATTATCCGCATGGCTAAAAGCATTAAAAGCACGTTCAGGGCTATTTTCCGCTAATGAAAGATAGTCGAGAACAGTGTTTTTCAGTGCACGTTTGCCTGCTTGTTCGGCCGCCGGTGAATAGTGGCCACTTGTAGCCATTTTGTCGAATACAGTTAACAAAAGCGGCTTCAAATGAGCGGCAAGCGAAACGATAAAAGACTGACGTACAGCAAAAATGCGGTCAGGGTCGATATCCTGCCCAATCATTCTGGCCAGTTCGACTTCTGATGGCAATTGCAAGCATAAGGAGCGAAAAGCCGGTTCCAAAGTTTCATCATCTACGACGGCTTCAATCAGCTTTTGAAGTTTTTCTGGCATTGCCGGTTTTGCCGTTTTTTCGTCTTTGATTGCGTTGATTAAAGCTTGGCTAATTAGCTGGTTAAGCGATTGCCAGCGGTTGACCTCATCCGTGTCATAATTTGCACGGAAAGCAATATCATCGGCGCTCTCGTCCATCTTCAAATTCACCGGTGCCGAAAAACCGCGCAAAAGCGACAAAACCGGCTTTTCAGAAAGATTACGAAGATGCACAGTCTGCTTTTTTTCGTTAAGAACAATTACATTGTTTTCGACATGATTGTCTGCCTGATAGGGCATATCCTTGCCATTTTTTCCCAAAAGTCCGAATGAAAGCGGAATAATCATCGGTTTTTTATCGGATTGGCCGGGAGTGTCAGGTAAAGTCTGCTCCAGATCAAGTGTCAGGACACCATCTTTATAATGGCTATTAACCGTCACTGTCGGCGTTCCGGCCTGTTCATACCACAACATAAATTGCGAAAAATCGCGACCGGAAACATCGGCAAAACAGGCTATAAAATCTTCTATTGTGCAAGCTTCGCCATCGTGGCGTTCAAAATACAAATCCATGCCTTTCCGAAAAAGTTGCTCTCCGAGCAAGGTATGTACCATGCGAACGACTTCTGCACCTTTTTCATAGACAGTTGTGGTGTAGAAGTTATTGATTTCACGATATTGGCGCGGCCGTACGGGGTGAGCCAGCGGGCCGGCATCTTCGGGAAATTGTGCAACTTTCAAAACACGCACGTCAGAGATACGATGAACAGGACGCGAACGCTGGTCAGACGAAAATTCCTGATCGCGATAGACAGTCAATCCCTCTTTCAAACAAAGCTGGAACCAATCACGACATGTGATACGGTCGCCTGTCCAGTTATGGAAATATTCATGGGCAATAACACGCTCGATTCCGGCATAGTCAAAATCTGTTGCTGTGCTCTTGTCGGCAAGAACATATTTGTCATTGAAAATATTGAGCCCTTTGTTTTCCATGGCACCCATATTAAAGTCCGACACGGCAACAATGTTGAAAATATCAAGGTCATATTCGCGGCCAAAGCGTTGCTCGTCCCACCGCATTGCCCGTTTGAGCGAATCCATCGCATAGGCCGCGCGTTCTTTTTTGCCTTTTTCGACATAGATGCCAAGTTTTACCTTTCGGCCGGACATGGTGGTGAAACTATCATTGAGATGATCAAGTGTGCCGCCAACAAGGGCAAAAAGATAGCAAGGCTTTGGATGTGGATCATGCCAAACCGCATAATGGCGCCCGCCTTCCAGTTTGCCGCTTTCGACCAAATTGCCGTTGGCAAGAAGGATGGGTTCTGTTGTTTCATCGGCTTCTATGCGGGTTGTGAAAACAGAAAGGACATCCGGCCGGTCATAAAAATATGTTATCCGGCGAAATCCTTCCGGTTCGTTTTGTGTGCAATAAACGCCATTCGAGAGATAAAGCCCCATTAATTGGCGATTTTTTTTCGGGTTGATTTCGGTAACAATTTCTACAACAAAATTATCTTTCGGTGGATTGTATATTTCCAGTTTTTCAGGGCTGACAAAAAATTCTGATTGAGAAAGCTTGTTGCCATTGATGGCAACCGACAAGAGTTTCAATTCATCGCCGACAAGCACCAATGGGCTGGCGGGTTTGGTTTTGTCGCGTCGTGACAACGAAAGTTTCGATTTCACGATTGTTTGTGTGGGGTGAAGGGAAAATGTAAGTTCGGTGGTTGAAATTGCATAGTCGGTCGGTGCGTAGTCTTCAAGACGGAAAACGGAATTGTCGTTGCTGGTCATATAAGATGCCTTTTTTATACAAGTTTCCTTTTAGTTAGGCGTATTTTTTCAATACGACAACCAGGTAAACAAAAAATGCGTCATGAAGCACTCCAATGTGATTGCAAAACCGGATTGCAAGTTGATGCCGAACGTTTTTAAAACTCTCGTCACATGTCGGCTAGAGCTATTTTAAACTTTATAAAAGCGTATATTGTAGACACTGCAAAATAGGCAACAATTACCACCTATGTCGTTTTTAGCGTTCAATAACAGGAGAAAAGCTGTGCCACAACAAGCTGCGGACATTCCTCATGCCCCATCCGGCAATGTTATGCTCGGAATCTGGATGAAGATTTTGTCGGTTGCCTGTTTTGTTGTCATGTACAGTTTTCTGAAGGCAGCCAAAGGTGTTCCGGCAGGAGAGCTGAGTTTTTTCCGCTCTTTCTTTGGCATGGTGCCAATTATCGTATGGGTTATATCGTTAAAGCAATTATCCACTGTTCTTTACACAAAAAACATTACCGGTCATATTTTTCGCGGGATGTTTGGCACTTTTTCAATGTTATTCAGTTTTTACGCATTAACTTTGCTGCCACTTCCCGAAACAATTGCCATTGGTTACGGCGAACCACTCATTCTTGTGGTCTTGTGTGCTATTTTTCTTCATGAAACAGTCTATTTCTACCGGTGGAGTGCCGTTATCGTCGGTCTTGTCGGCGTGTTGATTATTATCTGGCCGCGCCTCACCATTCTGGGCACGGCACAGGCCGATATCGGCGCCTCGATTGGTGCACTTTCAGCACTTGCTGCGGCCATTATGGCTGCCATTGCCATGCTTTTGGTGCGAAAACTGGTTTTTACCGAAAAGACAACGACGATTACACTCTATTTTATGATTACCTCGAGTATTATATCTCTGGTTACGGTGCCATTCGGATGGGTTGTCCCCAATTTTTATCAATTTATCATGCTGATTATGGCGGGACTTTCAGGTGGCATTGCACAGATTTTCATGACCCAAGCTTATCGCCATGCCGAACCTTCGACCGTTGCCCCGTTTGAATATACCTCTATGTTGTTAAGTTTGTTGAGTGGCTATTTCATCTTTGATGAAGTTCCCACCATTGCTATGCTATTTGGCGCAGCACTGGTAATTGGGTCAGGCACATTCATTATCCTGCGGGAATCCCGGTTGAGAAGGAAAGAACACGACCACGGCAATGCTCTTTCCCATAGGCGTCGTTAAGACAGGGCTAATTCAAGTTATCAAGGGCGTTGCGCACTTCCAAAAAGTCGGTCCAGACAAGTTTTTTCTGGCTTGGTGTGCGTAAAAGATAGGCAGGATGGAACGTAGGCATGACCGGAATGGCCGTGCCGTTCTTTAGTTCATGGGAAAGCCATTTGCCGCGCCAGCGAATGATACCACCTTTTGTGCCCGTCAACACTTGCATCGCCGGTCCGCCCAGAGCAACCAGAATTTTTGGTGAGGCAAGCTCGATCTGTCGTTCGATAAACGGCCGACACAGTTCTGTTTCCATTGGCGTTGGTGTGCGATTTCCCGGTGGCCGCCAGGCAATGACATTGGCAATATAAACATCTTTGCGTGTCAAACCGATGGCGGCAAGAATGCGATTTAACAATTGTCCCGAGCGACCGACAAAGGGGATGCCTTGCAAATCTTCATCCCGTCCGGGAGCTTCGCCGACAAGCATGAGTTTGGCGTTTGGCGATCCATCAGCAAAGCAGGTATTTTTGGCGGTCAGCTTCAATGTACAGCCGTTAAACGATTTTAATGCCTGACAAAGTTCGTCAAGATTATTGGCATTTTTTGCAAGTTCGGCTGCTGTTTCCAGTTGTCTATCAACCGGGATACGGGAAGACGGACGTGGATTGGATATTTGCAAGTCTTGGGATTGTTCCGGCATAGACGGAGAAAACGCAGGTTCTTTAGCGGTTTTTGACTGCTCAAAGCGGTCAAATGGTCTATCGGCAAGCGGCGTGTCAACGCCCGCTTCCTGATAGAAACTGAACAACTCTTGAAAAGAAATTGTCTGGTTTTGCCGTTTAGCCATCATGACCTTTGCATTTCGCCTGATCTTAATGATTAGACCAAGCGATCTTCCCGTGCAAGCCACGATATTGGGCGTTTTTATTCTTTTGTTTATTCCATTACCGTGAGGTGTTCTATTACCAAAGTGGCGCACCTTTTCTTTTTACCAGCAGTTCTGCGGCCTGTAAAAGTCTTGAATCGGGTGCTATGTGGCGAATGAACATCGACAAATCGCGACGCATGCGTTCTATCGGCCGGCGTTCAATGAAAGCTTCCATGCCAAGCGATTTCTCGCACAACGCCAAAATTCTGGCGCAGACATCTTCCATCTGGTTGTGGGCCAGCAGACAAGCGAGAACCGCATCATCGACGTTTTGTTCTGTCGGATGGCGGGAAGCATCATCGACAAGACAAGCGGTTTTAAAAAGCATTGCCGAAGCCGCCAATGTTTCCGAGCGAGCTTTGGCAAGGCGGGTAAGCTGAAATGGGTCCTGAAGTCTATCCTTTTTGGCAAGCATGTCACGCCACGTATCAATGATTGCTTCGGCACCACCAAGATGGGTGACACTATGTCGCCAGACACCGCCGATATAATGTGGCTCGCTATAAAAATCACCCGGATTGCCAAGAAGGTCGCTTTCTTTTATTTCTATTCCGGAAAAATCGAATGATCCTGTCAGAGTAGGGCGCATGCCTGAAGCATCCCAATATTCTATACTTTGACGCGCACTATCATTAACTTCAACCAATGCAAGCTGGTCTGCCTCATCCGCTATTTCATGGCATCGCACAATAGCAAATTCAACCAGCCCTAATCCGGTAACAAGGCGTTTTTCACCATGCAACCGTATCTTCCCGTTTTGGAGGCGGCTGAATTTTAATGGTTGATTGAAACTTGCCCCCCATACGCCTAATAAAGTGCCGTCTTTGACTTTATGGAATATGTTTTTGCGTAAACGGTTATTTGCGTGAAGGTGCACAAGGCGGACAGCGTGAAGGTGCCCTTCAAAAAGTCTTGCAAGTGAAAGGTTGGCTTTGCCTAACCGGCGCAAAAACGAAAAGCTTTCCTTTGTTTCTTCTTCATTGTTTGTAAAAGCCCAGTTACGACCGCCAAATTTTTTTGGCAAACAGGCTATCAACGCACCATTTTCATCCAATCGTTGCAAATCTGCGGTAAGCCCGTATTCTTCCACGTGGTCGGCACTTTCCGTCAGCAGTTGAAACAAGGCATCATCATACATCGCCATTTTTTTCCATTTCAGCAAATAAGATTATTTTTCAAATCATTGTGTTTGAAGTTTAAATGGCTGACATCTTTGAAATTTCAAAAATGATTTCAACTGATCGGCTATTACAGTAAGTGTAATCAAGTTTTATTTCACCAAATTCATGAAAGTGCCTAATTTACGCATAATGCTGTATCAATTCCGATCATGTAAAAATTGGAATTCAACAAGCACGGGTAAATGATCCGAACCAATCGACGCTAAACGCCTGACAGCAAGAAGACGCACGCCCGGTGACAACAGCACCTGATCTATAGGTAATCCAAAAAGCGGGCGCGATATGTCAGGAAGCTTATAAGAAAGCCATGTCGGTCCGATGGCACCAATATGGTGGGTACCGGAAAATTTTTCGATAACTTTGACAGTGTTGCTCCATGTGACACTATTAAAGTCGCCAGCGACAATTGTCGGGCGATTTTGTTGAAATTCTCGCTTAAGATGCAGATCATCAACCAATTCGGCCAATTGACGGTTTTGACCGAACGGCCATGGCCAAGACAGATGCACTGAAACGATTTGAATAGCCGGTTCAGCCGTATCGGCGTGTTTTAATGACAGTTTGGCAAGATAGCCGCGTGTAGTTGATGCTTTATAGCAGCTTATGTCGGCAGGTGAAATAGCGCCAAAACGTTTGGCAAAATCCTTTGCCAACATAATTCCCGTCGCGCCGATAGAGTCATATTGTGGCAAACAGCCAACAACGGCAAATCCGTTTGCTGCCAAAAAAGCCTGCCAGTTTGGCGAAGCTTCCTGCACGGTCACAATGTCGGGCTTTTCTTTGGCAATAAGTGTCAATAGCTTTTCCGGCGTTTTGTTATCATAACGTAAGTTGGTTTGCAGAAGTTTAAATACCGGAAGATGGTTTTCCTCCTCTTCGGGCAGGATTGCGCCATTATCGAAACTCAGATTGATTGCCATAATGGCAAAGATGATCAAAACAAACCCTGGGCGTCTTGTCTTACCCGTTAATACCAGAGGAAATGACAGAACTATTATAGTCAGAGCAAGTGGAATGCGAATGTCAGCCAGCGAGTCAAAGAAAGGGTGAAAGTCACAAAACAAGCTTGCAAAGAGCGGCAAAGTCAGAAAAGCGGTAACAAAAAACAATATCCGCGTGAAGTTTTTAAACCAACTTTTTGTAGGCGAGCCGTTGTCAGCCATCTTAATAGAAAACGCAAATCACCAAGAGCCCATCCCTTTTATCAGATATTATTGCGATGCATTATCGGTTATGGGAGCAAAAATCGGTTTTGCAAATGCAGGAGTTTTGGCATGGAATAGGGCGAAAGCCAACAAGACGGCCATAAAAAATAGCGCTAGAAAGACGATGGAAAAACGACGAATCAACATGGCCTAACTCCCTCTGTTAACTATATTGAATAAAATTTTTCGTTAAAAATATCTATCTCTATTTAGTGCTATTGGCGTATAAAATTTTTTAACTTTATTCATTTTGTCATATTTGCTGTTTTTGCATAATAAAAATTTTTCGACATGCAATCTGTTATGACAGAAATATCGCCAACCGGATATACTGAGTATGAAAAAAACACAAGACCAGCTGTTGACACAACGGAAAAATGTTACACGCTGCATATGAAATAGAAAGCGCTTTGAGATATTTTGTTGCCGCAAATGAGCCGATTTTCACCAAAAAAATGATTTTGGTGGAGAATTATTTTTGAGAAAAATTTTGCAATACGGTGTGATAGATATGTTCCATGGCTTTTGAAAAACAACAGAAAATGACCTTATTTGGAAATGTATTTTTTTCAAGAAAAGAAACGACAGTCGAAATGGCAATTTCAGCCGCCTGTTGTGCAGGATAGCCGTAAACTCCGGCGGAGATTGCCGGAAAAGCAATGGTTCTAAATTTATTTTCCCGAGCGATAATAAGAGAGTTTTCGTAGCAGGATTGAAGCTTTGCCGGTTCGTTATCAATACCGCCATACCAAATCGGTCCCACTGTATGGATGACGAAATATGCGGGCAGCAAATAGCCTTTGGTGAGTTTTGCCTCACCTGTCTTACAGCCATGCAACGTTTTACATTCCGCCAATAATCGGTCGCCGGCCGCTTTATGAATGGCGCCATCAACTCCACCGCCGCCAAGAAGTGTCGTATTTGCCGCATTGACAATAGCGTCAACATTCAAAGTCGTAATGTCTTGGCAAATAATAGAGATACGCGATCGCTCAATCATTGAATTTACGCTTTCTCGGCTTGGAAAATTTTTTAAAAATGCAAATTTTCCGGGCGTTTCAATTTAATGGATTTATGCTTGTTCGTTAAGCGTTTTCTTTGTTTTAGTAACTGATAAACATAGGTTTTGGCAATTTTTACCGCGTTTTCTACCGGTTCACCTCTGGCAATCTGGCAAGCAATTGCTGTTGATAATAGACATCCTGTTCCGCGCATTGTTGCATGAAGGCGCGGAACCGAAAAATTTGTGACCTTGTCGGACGACACCAAACTATCGGTCGAAAATTCACCTTTTTCATGCCCCCCTTTTACAAGGACATACTTTGTTCCTCGAGCGACGAGCTTTTTGGCCTGATCGATTGACTGATCATGGTTTTTCGAGACTGAAGTGCCGGTGAGTTGTGCAAGCTCGATAAGATTGGGAGTAAGGAGATAGCAATGTTTGATAAAATCTTTGATAATTGTTTGGACTGTTGCCGCGTCGGCAAGCGCACCGCCCGACGAGGCCGTGATAACAGGGTCAAGCACAACCGGAATGGTTGAAAATTGCACAAGCACCTGACAAATCGCCTTTACGATTTCAACTGTTCCGGTCATTCCGACCTTTATTGCTGCAATGTGGCCAGCATGGAGTGCGGCAAGCATTTGTCCGCTAATAATATCGGGAGTAACCGGCATTTTCTTGGCAACACCATAATCGTCTTGCACATTGACCGAAGTGACGGCGAGACCGACCGGTGTCGCAAAATGGTACGCCGTTTCGATATCACGGACAATACCGGCCCCTCCTGTCGGGTCAGTACCGGCGACTATAAGAACTTTTGTTGCACGCGCCATTCGTCTGTTGCTTCTAACCACTGTTTAACACGATTGTCCGGATCTTCATTCAAGATAATGTCGGTCACTACGGCCGCACTATCGGCACCTGCCGCCAATGCCGCTTTGGCACGATCAGGAGTAAGACCACCAATGGCGACCAATGGTAAATTGCCAATAAGCTTTTTCCACTGCGCGACCTTTTCCAGGCCTTGCGGTTGCCATTTCATTTTCTTCAGAATTGTTTGGTAAACGGGGCCGAGTGCGATATAGTCCGGTTTTGCAGCAAGTGCATTATTCAGCTCGCTTATATCGTGGGTACTGATGCCGAGTTTTAGCCCGGCAGTTTTTATTGCCTGAAGATTTGCGTCAATCAGATCTTCTTGACCGAGGTGGACAAAATCGCATTTTTCTTCAATAGCGATTTTCCAATAATCGTTAATGATGAGCTGACAGCCGAACTGTTTGCAAATGAGTTTGGCACGCTGAATGTGGTGACGAAGTAGACTATGTGGCACGTCTTTCATCCGCAACTGCACAAGTTTAACACCAAGCGGTATTAAACGCTCTATCCAGTCAGCACTATCGACAATGAGATAAAATGGATCAAGTTTGGTCAAAATGCGGCCTTTCCTAAGACTGGTGTCGATGGAACGGCGACATCGCGAGGTTCCAGCATGCCGGCTTTAAATGCATGTCGTCCGGCTTTGATTGCATTAGAAAACGCTTCGGCCATCAAAACTGGGTAACCGGCTTTGGCAACGGCTGTGTTGAGCAAGACAGCGTCATAGCCAAGTTCCATCACCCGCGTGGCATGGGACGGGCGGCCTATGCCTGCATCGACGATAAGAGTAAGTTCAGGGAAATTGGCGCGGATTGTCCGCAAACCATCAATGTTGTGCGGGCCCTTTGCCGAGCCGATCGGGGCGCACCATGGCATAATAACGCGGCAGCCTGCATCAACCAATTTTTCGGCGACAACAAGATCATCCGTTGTATAGGGAAAGACCTGAAAACCTTCTTCATGAAGGATGCGGGCAGCCTCAACCAATGCGAATACATCCGGCTGGAGTGTGTCGGCATTGCCGATGACTTCAAGTTTTATCCACGGTGTTTTGAAAACATCGCGCGCCATTTTGGCTGTTGTCACGGCTTCTTTTACCGTAAAACAACCAGCTGTATTCGGTAGAATTGATACGCCAAGTGCTTTGATTAGTGCAAAAAAATGTCCGCCTTGTTTTCCTCCAGCCATTTCACGACGCAGCGATACTGTAACAATTTCGGCTCCCGACGCACGGATCGCCTCGTCGAGAATTTTCGGCGAGGGATATTGTGCTGTCCCTAAAAGAAGCCGAGACGAAAAATTCTGATCGTAAAGCTTGAGCATGTCAGTCAGCCTCCTTGCATAGGGCTTAGAATTTCAATTCTGTCGCCATTTGCCAATTGATATTTTTCCCGGTCTTCAGCCGCAACAAGTTCGGCATTAACCGCTGTGGCGAGCCATTCACCTGCATAGTCAAACTCGTGCAACAAATCGGCGAGATTGGTTGATTTGACCTGCTTTTCTTCATCATTAATAAATATTTTCATCACTCACCTCAACGACAGTTCGCTAACCTGTTTGGCCAATTGTGGCGAGAGAAGATAGCCATGCCGATACATACCATTGATGTAGATGTGTTTTTTTTCCTGCTTTATACGAGGGAAATTATCCGGATAAGAGGGGCGTACGCCAACGCCGATCTCGATGATTTCCGCTTCGGCAAAAGAGGGGTGAACGGTGTAGGCGGCATTGAGAAAGTCCATCATCGAATGAGCGGTAATTGGTCCGCCGTAATCGCTTTCAATCATGGTTGCACCGATCATGAATATGCCGTTGTCGCGTGGTACGATATAAAGCGGTATGCGCGGGTGAAGAAGCCGTACCGGTCGCGAAAATGCGATGTCGGGATTATGAACAAGCAACATCTCGCCGCGGACACCACGCAGGTCAGGATCTTTTTTAACGCGCTCTATGCCGGTGGCATCGACAACAATGTCAAACCCGCTTTCGTCAACGCCAACGTCAACAAATCTGGTTCCCATATCTTTTAGGCGTTTTTTCAGGGCCGTAAGAGCTTTGCGCGGGTCTATATGAGCTTCCGTTTCGTAAAATAAACCATGGTTGAAACGTCCCCCAAGGTCTGGTTCAAGCCGTGCAATTTCAGCACCGCCGATTTTTCTGTGTCCGTTGGTGCGCGCTGAAAAACGCTCCAGTTCGGAAAAATCGCGGGCTGGGGCAACAACGAGAGTGCCTTTATGTGTCACAAGCTCAGGCAAAGTTTTTGACCACCAGTGCATTGTTTCCACCCCTAATTCTTCAACCCGCGCCTCTGCACTTTCACGCTCGCAATAAGGGGCAAGCATTCCGCCTGCATACCAGCTTGCTGCGCCGTCAGGGGCATCTTTTGGTGCTGAAAGAGTAATATCTGCTCCTGCTTCGGCCAACATATAAGCGCTTGTCAGTCCACAAACTCCGCAGCCTTTGACAAGTATTTTCTTCATTATTTATCGCCTTTTCGGTCATTTACAATTAGTCGGTGTTACCATCATTGTTGTAGCACCCGTTTTAGCTCTGCCTGAATTTAACGAGTTAATTCAAGGCATTGGTTTGCGAAACAGAAAAACCGAACTTGGAAGAAATGGGAAATAAATGACTACAATTTTGTCGAAATGCCAGACATAAACACCATCCCTCCGCCAGTCCTAACTGGTTCAGGTTCAATGGGTCACTGCGAGGGAGAAGTTTTTTCAACTTTTTCGCCACAGACTCTCAGCCATTATCTGGCTCCCCAAGGTTGAGCGGCATGTTTGGACGAAAAGCCAATTTTGTCAATACACAATCGGCACTGTTTGTTCAAACCAAGCGGTGTTCGGGTGTTTTTTTAAATGACAATGAAACCGATCTGATTGTAGATAACTACCCGTCGATTGAATATCACAAAAGGTTGTTATTCAATCGTCCAGTTTCTCGAAGGGTAAAAATGCCGAAATAACCAGCAACAGCCAGCCAATAATGTTGATTGTGCCGCCAAGCGGTGCCGCATAGGGGAAAAGTCTTGTTTCAACTAATTCTCGACACATGATGTCGGCAGCAAAAAGCCCCACCCCAATAATGATAAACACACCGGACAAGCGCATGACGATATTTGTCTTTGTTGCCACTGAAAGCCCAAGAAGTGCTGTGGCATTGCCAAGAAGAACAGGTGCAATTGCATTATAATTTCCGCCAATATGGGAGGCTGCAGCGTAAGCAGCAATGCCAGCCGCACCATAAAGACCCGAAAAAGCACTCAAAATACGTTTGTTAAAATCAGACATTTTTCACCCCTTATCCGCTGCACTAAGTGCGCTTGCAAAAGCTTCTGCAAATAGATCCATCTCTTTTGTGGTACCGACACTTACCCTTATTAGCCGGTCGAGTACTGGTACAGATGGCTTACGCACGAAAATTCCCCGTTCAATAAGTCCATCAAGAACAGTCTGAGCGTAAGAACCGTCTCTCCCGCAATCAATTGCTACAAAATTGGTAGCCGAGGGGAGGGTTTTTAAACCGTGACTGTTTGCAATTTCTACCAATTGGCTTTTGGCAAAATTTATTTTACCGATAACTTCATCAAGATATTTTTTATCGGCCAGAGCATGAAACGCGGCAATTTGTGCCATTTTGTTAATCGAAAAATGATCGCGCACTTTGTCGAATATACCAATGAGCTCTCCCATTCCGATAGTATAACCACATCTCAGCCCGGCAAGACCATAAGCTTTTGAAAAAGTCCGCATCCGTAACACATTAGGCCAAATTTTTGACAATGGCGGCAATGCATCTTTTGGAGCCAGTTCGCCATAAGCTTCATCAAGAATGCATAGTGTTGTTTCCGGCAAATTTTGAATGAAAGCGTCAATTTCTTCACTATCGTGCCACGTACCAAGCGGATTATCCGGATTTGCGATATATACAATTTTCGCGTTGTTTTTGTGAACCGCTTCGGAAAGAGCTGCAAGATCTGTACGGTCATTTGAATAGGGTACAGAAATCAGCTTTCCTCCAAACCCGGCAACATGGTAATTAAATGTCGGATAGCCACCAAGCGAGTTAACAACAACATCGCCAGGTTCGATGTACTGACGCACGATCAGGCCTAAAAGAGAGTCAATGCCAGCACCGATTGTTATTTGATCTGTTTTCAGACCACATGTTTTGGCAAGTGCATTGATAAGATCATAATTCTCCGGATCACCATATTTCCAAACCTGGTCAAGAGAATTTTTTAGTGCTTCAATAACGGACGGAGCAGGACCAAATCCATTTTCATTAGCACCCAATCGAGCGGTGAATAACCGCCCGGTCTTCCGCTCTATGGCTTCAGGACCGGTAAACGGAACAGTCGAAGGTAGGGCAGCAATGAGAGGTGTGACAGACGGAAAAGAAGATTGGTCAGACATAAAATGAATCCGGTTAAACGGGCATAATTGATCATAGCACCGCAACAGCTAGCATAAAATAGTATCGCTCGGCTTATCAATAAATTGTTATAACGATGGGAAAGGAGAAGAAAAATTAGCGAATATAAATTGAACCAATGAAAAACACGACTAAAATACACAAAACATGAATTTTCAATAATGTTTAAATTGAAATAATAACGAGTGATTGTAATAACACAAAATGTTTAAAACAAATAACGTTTAACACGGTTTTTAAACGATGAAAAAATAAATAACATAGACCGTTAAAAAACCGGTAGCGCTTATATTATGAGAAAAAAACTCATTTTAAGTGCTGCATTATGTCTTTTTTAGAAAATGAAAGGAAAATTTTGCGGTGCACGGTCAAAGTACAGTATCGCTAACGCAGTGGTATTTTTCAATTTGTCAATTAAGAAATTTTCTTGATCGCAAAAAATACGACAAAAACTGTTCCGGTTTCTCCTGTTATTGCCAGCAAAATCGTTAGATTTTGCTTTGAATTTTTAACGAAGGCATATCTTTGTATTTAAACAGGTCATTGTGAAAATTTTGCCGTTCTGCATCCGGGGGTGGGGGACATGAAAACATTGCAATGTTTTTCAATGCGCAATTATCTGCAAAAAAGCTCGAGCCACCATATTTCCTTTGAGGTTAATAGAGAAGCGCTAATAACTCACATCATCATTTTTATAAATTGGCTACCGCAATTTTGTTAGGAATAAGTGCAAACCCATGCTTGTTGGCGAAAATATCTGTTAAAACCGACAAAACCAAAAACTGCCAGTTTACTATAAATACATGAAATGGCAGCTATGAAAAAAGACAAGAACCTCTTTTGCCGACGGGGTTCAACGGTCACAAACTCTAACATAGTTCAATCGCCGGAAGTACCGATAAAAGAGCAGCTTTTAAACAATGTTGTTTGCAGGATTTAAAAAACGTGTGTTTTCAAGCGTAAGGAACTGTTTGCTGGTATTAAAACAACCAAACCCGAGCGTGCGGGCCGTATACAAAGACCCACCGACCCATTAACTGTACGTGACGTGCTCGTCAAAACCTGATTTACTGCACGTCGCTACAGCGCAAAAATAAACCTTGCCTACGGCTCTTTGGTCGCAAACTTCGCAATGAAAGTTGAGATGGTGCAATTGTGTTGCCAACAGACTAATGCAGGAAGTGCATTAAACATCATGATGACTCGCTACAATGTTGCTATCATCTGATGTCTTTTTATTATCATCTGATGCCTTTTTATAATGCAGCGCGGTTTTTTTTAGCCGCTCCATACAGAGTGTAAATCTCACTCAACTTTGCAACCGGCTGTCACTGCGACCAAGCAACTAAACACATTTCGACACGACAACAATTGACTTGAGTAAGTCACGACACAAAAAAACCGGTGGCAAAAACCACCGGTTTTTTAAATTCAATTCGATCAACAATTAGAACGAACGCTGGATACGAACCATACCCTGGAAAGCATCCTGCCCTTTGAGAGAGTCAACAGCTTTGATTGTATTAGCTTCATTACGAATGCTGTAATCATTATCCCACGAAACATAAGTCAATTCAGGAGTAATAACGAGCCCCGGAACCAATTCATACTTCACGTTAATGGAAGCTGCGAATGTATCGGTATCATCATAAGAGACTTGAGCATTGAAGCTGGTCTTCTTATTGAACTTGAAGGTTGTACCACCCCAAACAGACCAGTCACCACCCCAATCACCATAGATTGAGTTAATTTGTCGATAAATACCAAATTTCGTCAAATTACCTCTAACTTTATAGCCGATAGTTGTGTTTTCGCTGAGTCTGACAAATCTATCGCCATAGGTTCTATCCAAATTATAGTAATCATCAGCAGATTTATAACCACCCATGACCCAAACGCTCCATTGATCGGTAACGTTCAAATCCAAA
>NZ_CALYQK010000009.1 GCF_945285465.1 uncultured Bartonella sp.
TATAAATGCCGGCTTTGCGCACCCGTTCGATATAATCTTCATAAAAATGGTTATCAAAAAAACATTGGGTAATGGCTTTGGTCGCCCCATTATCTATTTTTCGTTTTAACAAATCGATATCGGTGGCAAAGTCGGGACTTTCAGGGTGCTTTTCCGGATAGGCAGAAACGGTTATTTCAAAATCGGGATTGATTGCCTTTAATCCGGCTACAAGTTCCACTGCATTGGCATATCCACCCAACGTAGGTTGATAACGCCCGCCGGCACCATTGACCGGGTCGCCGCGCAGGGCAACAAAATGACGAATGCCCATTTCGGCAAATTGACGGGCAACGGCATCAACTTCGTCACGTGTTGCATCGACACAGGTCAAATGTGCCGCCGCATTAAGGTGCGTTTCCTTGATAATGCGTTCGACTGTGCGGCCCGTTCTTTCACGCGTCGAACCACCAGCACCGTAAGTTACCGAGACAAAATCCGGTTGCAGCGGTGCAAGACGTTTGACAGTCTGCCACAACATTGATTCCATTTTTTCTGTTTTTGGCGGAAAAAACTCGAACGAAACTTTCAGTTTGTTGCCCAAGTCCGGGCGTCGGGAAAGCGAGGGAGCAGACATTAAACGGTCTCCATTAGAATTGTTTTATCTTTGGCAATCAAAAGACGCGGGTCGCGTGCCAGCCACAGCTTGAGCGTAAGCCCTTTTGTATTGCCGTTTTGTTGTGGTTGAAAGCTTAAGGTTTTTTCAAGTGTCAATCCGGTTTTTGTCAACCAAAATTCTATTTGTGCATCCGAAAACCCCATGCGCACATGGGCATATTGCTCGGCTAAAAATTCAAGATCGTGCGGGGCGTAATCGACAATAACAAGGCGCGCCCCCGGCCGCATCACCCGCCGCGCTTCGCTGATCGCAATTTCAGGATCCGACAGAAAGTGCAGAACCTGATAAATTGTTACCAGATTGAATGTTTCCTTTTCAACAGGAAGTGCGGCGACATCACCCAAACGAACCTGCGCATTCAAAATACCGGCTTTATCAAGGTTGACGCGTGCAACCGCCAACATATCGCGGTTGATATCAATGCCGATGCCGCGTGTATAAAGAGGTGCAAACAGCTTTAATAATGAACCGGTACCCGTGCCAATATCAAGCATTGACTGGAAGGGTGTTGTCCCAACAAGCTCGAGCATGGTTTGTTCGACCCTGTTGTCGGGGGCATGGAGAAGCCTGAGTTGATCCCATTCCTGTGCATTTTTTGAAAAATAAGCTGCAGCAGCAAGGCTGCGGCGCCGTTTTACTTCCCCGAGACGTTCTTTATCACGCTCTATTGCGTGATCATGCCCATCAATATTATGCAAAATCGTTTGCAAAATTTCTTGCCGCAAAGTGCAGGACGACAAAGAAAAATATGCCCATGCCCCTTCCTGATGGCGTTCGATCAGCCGCGCCGTGGTCAATAAACGCAAATGACGCGAAACACGTGGTTGGGATTGTTCGAGAATCTCTGTCAGATCGGAAACGGTCAAATCTCCCTTGGTCAACAGAAACAAAATACGCAAACGCGTTGTTTCAGCAACTGTCTTCAAGACCTCCACCATTTCGACAAGTCCCAATTGGCGACCCATTACTATATCTCCATTTTTGCGATATAAAGATATCTTTATATATTATGTGAATGTCAAGAGCCGAGATTGCTTTGCATAACAACATCGTATTCTTTGCGTTAGCCGCCAAAGTAACCGTTCAAAAAGACGGATCGTGTTCCAGTTCGGGATCGTGTTCCAGTTCGGTCATATAGTCTGATTTTCGGCCGGAGTTGATGCAAAGGTTGGTAGCCAGATTATTTCTGGCGGTAATTTTTCGGGTTTTACTGGCTAACGCGCATTATTTTTCCAGATTTATGTTTTTTAACCGGTAAATGGTACAATATTGAAAAAGCCGGTTGACAGAATAGAAAGATCAATCAACATACCAGCTATGACTACGCGACGACAATGTGCGATAACACGGGAATTGGCGATCCTCGTACCATTGGCACCCTATGCCGATAGCGAGCCGATAAAAAACGCGGCATTAAGTGCCCATATGAAACATCTTCCTCCTTCAATTGCCACCTGGTTGTCAATCATTGCCTATATCCGCCATAATTATACCAATTATGATCAATTGCGTAATGAAGGGTATGACAAGGATAGCGCACGGTTTTTTGTTATTGATGCCATCAACGCCAAATTGACACAATGGCGGGCAACGCGATTGCTCGTGGATGAAGAATAGCTGTCAAACGTTCAACCATGGTGATTACCGACTTTTTATCGCTGACTGGCGCAACGTCATATAACGCGTAGAGATTTGGCCACAGTCAAGTTCGCACGTTTGAGTTTTCAGGCAAGAGTTTTGCCTTAAAGAAAGGGGCGGATATACCGCCCCGTTTTGTGCAATGCAATTTTTAACTTTTATCGTACAATTACTTTCGAGCCGACCTGAACGCGCTCGAACAAATCAACCACATCCTTGTTCAGCATGCGGATACAACCGGCTGAAACATTTTTACCGATACTTGATGGCTGAGTTGTGCCGTGAATACGATAATAGGTATCAACATTTCCTTGAAAAAGATAAAGGGCACGTGCACCGAGCGGATTGCTCAAACCGCCCGGTACCCCGTCGGCAAAACGCTTATATTGTTGGGGTTTGCGTTGCACCATATCGGCTGTGGGAATCCATCTTGGCCATTTGCGTTTGAATTGAACCTTGGCTTCTCCCTGAAAACCGAGACCGGCGGCACCAACACCAACGCCATAGCGGATAGCCTGACCATCTCCGGTTACAAGATAAAGATAGTGGTTTGCCGGTTCAACGATGATTGTGCCGGGAATTTCGTTGGTTGGATAAGAAACAACAGTACGTTCAAATTGTTCGGGAATTTTTATGGTTACGGGCGGAATTTTGAATGGCTCGTCATCACTTTGTTCATAACGGTCATAAATTGATTGTGTGCCAAGCAGTGTCGACGTTACGACCGGTTTTTCAGCTTTTACTTTTACTGAATCTGTGGTTGCAATTGTTGGCGAGGGAGTTGTCGCACATCCGGCAAGACCAAACCCGAAAAGGCTCGCCGCCGCCAAAAGCCGTAATTTTTTTTGCCAGAAATATTTCATTTGCCGTTTAATAACCTCTTGATTGCGCCACTTTTGCCGCTTTCTGTTTTTCTTACAACGTGGTTAATAGACGGTTAACATAATGAAAAGTACTTTTAACGATAAAACCGCTTTTCCAGGCGGTCAGCCAGTGGACTTGGTCAACTTTTTTGTCTCAGCAGGCAATTATGCAACACCTGCACCCAGTTTGTCTTTGTCAATTTGCATGAAAACGACAAAATTGCACAAGTTTAAACAATGTGTGGACGTAAACACAATAGCACTATTGGAAACCGCATTATTCAAATTTGCCAACCAATAAAGATTGCTGTGCATAAAGCCATCCCTGATTGAGTTTATCGCAAAGGAATGGCCACCTTCTTTTTTAATAGCCGCTTATTTGACGAGCACGATAAATAAACGTGGAAAGCGCAACAGCACCTTGCCATCATATTGCGTTGGATAGAGCTTTTTGATGCGCTCCAGATAAAGCGCAAGATACGCCTGTTTTTCTTCATCATCAAGCGGTGCCAAAAACGGCCGCAAGGCAGCGCCTTTCATCCAATCAACAACGGCTTCATGGTTATCCATAATCGGATTATAGATTGTCTGCCAAATGTCGATATAGTGGACAAGCGGTCGCAACGCATCGTAATAAACCGAAACATTGGGCAGTTTTTCGCGGGCAACTGAACCAATACGATCAGCCCAGCGCTTGTCTTCTGCCACATGTATCATCGCACGGTGTGTCGGCTCGAATAGATTATCAGGCATCTGGACAGCCAGTGCCGCCCCGCTTTTCATCGCGCCAACAAGCCGTTTCATCTCGTCAATATGATGTGGCAGCCATTGAAAAACGGCATTGGAAAATAACAGATCGACATTTTCCTTCGGTGACCATTTTTCAATATTTTCAACAAGAAAATCGACTTTCGGTAGACGTTTTTTGGCGCTAGCAATCATATCAGGCGATGAATCAAAGCCCGAAATATTGGCATTAGGCCATTGTTTCAACAGGACTTCGGTTGAAGTGGCAGAACCACAACCAAGATCGACAATTGTTTTTACCTCTTTTAAAGGAATAGCATTGGCAAGGTCACGCACCGGCCTTGTCCGTTCCACTTCAAATTTCAAATATTCCTTGGCTGACCAATCTTGCATTTACTTTCTCCCTTATCGTCCGGGCATCCGACAATTTTATCACTTTTTACGTTTAAAATATCGCCGAAGTGACAATTCTTCGTGAACGGTTTTTTGGCAAAAGCTCCGATTTTACAATTTTAAAGAAGTAGAAAAGCCGATTTGAAGTTTCATATCGCGCGATCATGGTGCTGAACCTGAAACACGAAAATTAGCCGACATAATAAAAATATCTGGTTTAATGCAAAAGTGGTGGAATTTTGTTATCCAAAAAAAAGCGGTGACAAACCACCGCTTTTAGAAATCCAAAAATAGCGCTGCATCACTGCCGCTTCGTTTACCGTGTCAGACGTTTATAGGTTACCCGTTTCGGATAGACCGATTCAGGCCCCAAACGACGCACTTTATCCGCCTCATATTCCTCGAAATTTCCTTCAAACCATTCGACATGGCTATCACCTTCAAAAGCGAGGATATGGGTGGCCAAACGGTCAAGAAACATACGATCATGGCTGATAACAACAGCACATCCGGCAAAATTTTCCAGTGCCTCTTCTAACGCGGCCAAAGTTTCGGTATCAAGATCGTTGGTTGGCTCGTCGAGCAGCAAAACATTACCACCTTCTTTCAACAGTTTGGCCAGATGCACGCGGTTTCGCTGCCCACCGGACAGATTGCCGACTTTTTGCTGCTGGTCACCGCCTTTAAAATTGAATGCCCCGCAATAAGCGCGGCTGTTCATTTCGTATTTGCCGAGCTTGATAATGTCATTGCCACCCGAAATCTCTTCCCAAACCGTTTTGTTGGCATCAAGGGCATCGCGGCTTTGATCGACATAGCTCATCTTGACTGTATCGCCGATACGAATTGTTCCAGAATCAGGCTTTTCTTGTCCCGTCAACATTTTGAAAAGCGTTGTTTTACCGGCGCCATTGGGGCCGATGACACCGACAATGCCACCGGCTGGAAGTTTAAACGAAAGATTGTCGATCAAGACGTGATCGCCATAGCCTTTGGTCAAATTTTCAACATCAATGACAACCTGCCCCAAACGCTCGCCAACCGGAATAATAATTTGTGCTTCGCCGGGACGACGGTCATTGGCAGCTTTAACCAATTCATCATACGCTTTGATACGAGCTTTCGACTTTGCCTGGCGGGCTTTCGGGCTTGATTGAATCCACTCTTGCTCGCGGCTAAGAGCTTTTTGTCGCGCTGCCTCTTCACGGCCTTCTTGTGCTAGACGCTTGGCCTTTGCGCCAAGATAGGCCGAATAATTGCCTTCATAGGGAATGCCGTGACCACGGTCGAGTTCCAGAATCCAGCCTGTGACATGATCAAGGAAATAGCGGTCGTGGGTGATAATCAAAACCGCACCTTCGTATTCGCGTAAATGTTTTTCAAGCCAGGCCGTTGTTTCAGCATCCAGATGGTTGGTCGGTTCGTCAAGCAATAACAGATCGGGTTTTGCCAATAGAAGCCGGCAGAGGGCAACACGGCGTTTTTCGCCACCGGACAATTTGGAAACATCGGCATCGGCGGGCGGGCAGCGCAAAGCATCCATCGCCATTTCAACCTGACTTTCCAAATCCCAGAGGTTCTGGCTGTCAATAATATCCTGCAACTTTGCGCCTTCTTCGGCCGTTTCATCAGAATAATTCATCATCAATTCGTTATAGCGGTCAAGTATCGCCTGTTTGTCGGCAACCCCTTCCATAACATTGCCACGTACATCTTTTGACAGATCAAGAACCGGCTCCTGCGGTAGATAGCCACAGCTTGCCCCTTCGGCAAGCCACGCTTCGCCGGTAAACTCTTTGTCAAGTCCGGCCATAATACGCAAGATTGTTGACTTACCCGCACCATTCGGTCCTAAAATACCAATCTTGGCATCGGGATAAAAAGAAAGATTGATATTGTCTAAAATCTTCTTGTTACCATAAGATTTGCTGAGACCAGCCATATGATAGATAAATTGCCGCGCCATATAATTTTCCATTCCATCTTTGTGCCCGAACATGCGCGAATAACGCTGGTGCATATTCCGGTACTTAAAAAATAAACCCGCTACCTTCTTTAAATGAAAGCGCCGCCTTCGGCAATCTATTGAAACAACAAAGATAAGCAGGCAACATTAAAGCCGGGCGCGAATTTTTTCGTCACCCGGCTTCCCCTCTGGAACACGCGAAGACGCAATGCTAGCGTTCGCTTCCAGTATTAAGTAAACTTCACTTTTTAATTAATGATATTCTTATCGCTTTCCGTCTGTGATAATGATACATTTTCTTTTCTTGTGCAAGTTTAAATGCTACAAAAAACAACACTGCCTAACGTTTAAGCAAATGATCGAAAACCAAGCAAATAAAACGGCTTTGAAGGGGCAAAAAACGCCCGTTATCTTTAATCGTGACGGAGATTGGCAAAATTTGCCCGATGCGAATGAAAATCTGCTCGTCATTCCAGACAGTTTGTTCGACATTTCCCCAACAATGCGCAATTTGAACAAGTTAGTCTATCGAATTGACCGCAAACAGATTGGCAACAACTCTGGCCAAAAGCTTAAAGGTGCGGTTTATGCGCCTTTTCCGCTTGGAATTTGGGCGCTTGTGGCACTGGACAAGGGAACTATCAGAAAACTCGTATTGGAGCGCAGACAGCAATATAGCAAATGGCACCTGTTTTTTTTGCAACTGCGATTAAAAAACGAACGACGCCGCCTCGGATCGGATGTTTTGAGTGCGCTGGTGATGCGTCAGTTGCGTCAAAAACTTTCAGTTGCCGATTATTTCCAATTAAATATCGGAGACTGGATTGATCTGACGGCGAAAGCTTGCCTACACACCGGCCATTTTTCAAATTCTATTTTTTGGCTGGATAGCAACACAACAACCGACGAACTTCTGGCGTTTACTGGTTGATAAAATTTGCTAAGCAGGAGCTTGTCATTGGCCGCTGCCACTTGCTTTGCTGAAATAACAGACGATTGGCAAGAGAAGGTTTTAAGCTGGGGCACTCTCATGCGGTTCTTCGGGGTTTTTATTCTTTTCTTTTGTTTTCCGCTATTTGTTTTTGCCAGCGAGCCTAACATTGTTTGTAAAAATCCGGACGGAATATCCCGGACGATTATGATGGTGCGGCAAAGTGGTGTACCAATCGAAAAAGCACCAAGTCTCATTGAAAACGGGTTGAAAAATAGGTCCGAACAAGAAAAACAAATACTCGAGCCGGTTTTTAAAAAAATCGTTGAACTTGCCTATCAACAAAAACAGGAGCCGACCGATCGCGGGCGTATCGAGGCAACAAAAAAGTTTGTTAACTTGATGATCGAACGTTGTTCACAATACAGAATTGCCAGTTAACGCGAATTTGTGAAGTTTGTAACAAGCGTTAACGCTTTTTTATTTGTTGAAGTCCTGATTTTTGATTTGTCATTCATTGGTTTTGCAGATGCTAAAAGCCATACATGATTTATTTTGGCAAGCGGAAATGAAATTAAATATCGTGCTGTTTTCCGTTGTCTCACGCGTTAGCCATGTTGACGACAGAAGCGTTCTTTACGTCAGCAAACATGGTCGGCGTCTGGAAGGATGCTCCTGTAGCGGCCATGGCTCGCATAAAACAGTCTCATAACCGTTTCGCACACGAAAGCCAATCGTGAATGCCTGGTCACATCAGTGTCTGGTCATCTTTGTAATGGCTGCCGGTCGTCGAGCGAAGCACTAAGCTGGCATGATTGTCACGCCAAACAGCCAGGAGTAGCGCACACCATCAGACTTTTTAAAACAGCGGATTACCATGTTGCTCGCACGAGCGGTGGCCTTGCTCGCATAATTGTTCGCACAAAAGGTAGCCTAAACACGAAGCTCCAACCGGTCGCCAAAAACCGGTAAACTTTCCCGTTTATTCCCATCAAAGTGGCAGTTGAGGGGTTGCAAAGGGTGATGCGCTCTCAACTCCCGTTCTGGTTGGCGCAAAAGCGCCGATTGCGGTATTAATGCCCATTCTTCCGGCCGGCTCGGCAAAAAAGGAAAAATCAGGACACGCATTCTTCCGGCACAAACTATTGAAAAAATACTTATCAATAGAAAAATGACCGGTAGCGTTAAAAAAAGAAAACTTGTTTGCCAAAACCGAGGACTGGCGGGGTATTCAGCGGATAGCACAGGCTGCGCACAGACCCGTTTTGTCTGCTATATTTACTGCTTGCTAAAGCGCGCTGCCTTGTCAATGAATGGGTTCAGATATTCATTAACGATTCCGAGCTCTAGATTGCTCCCATAAGCAGCTTAACGCCGGTATCGTTCATTGTCTTCAGCATAAAATCGAGCGAGCCATTAATATCCAATCCGGCACAACCGGAAAGAGCCACTGCCACGTCAAAGCCACAATTTTTTGCGTCAAGTGCAGAATAGGCGACGCAAAAATCGGTAGCAAGGCCGCAAAATGTGAGATTTTTAATTCCACGTTCGGTTAAATAACCGCGCAGTCCCGTCGGGGTTTTACGATCATTTTCAAAAAACGCCGAATAGCTGTCTATTTGCGGGTTGGTACCTTTGCGAATAATCAATTCGGCTTTGTCGACAGGAAGCGAGCCATGCAGTGCCGCACCTTCAGAACCCTGAATGCAGTGGTCCGGCCAAAGTGTTTGCGGGCCATAATCAACCATAATCGAATCATAGGCGGAAAAACCGTGGTGGTTTGAAGCAAAACTCATATGGCTTTGCGGGTGCCAATCCTGTGTCAGAATAACGTGCTCGAAGCGCATCATCAGTGCAAAGACAGTTGGCAAAATAAGATCGCCATCAGGCACAGCAAGTGCCCCTCCGGGTAAAAAATCGTTTTGAACGTCAACGACTACCAGTGCTTCTTTGCCCATGTTTCCCCTCGTTTTTCAACTTAATGACAGTTGCAGTTGCGTACAAACAGTCATATCAAACAGAAAGATTAATATGCAAGGAAGACTTTAATGAAAATCACCATGATCGGTAGCGGATATGTCGGGCTTGTTTCGGGCGTATGTTTTGCTGAATTCGGATTCGATGTCACATGTGTGGATAACAATCCGCAAATCATCGAACGGCTCAAAAAAGGTGAAGCCACTATCTTCGAGCCCGGGCTTGACGAGATGATTGTTCGCAACATCAAAGAACAACGTCTTTCGTTTACGACCGATCTTGCAGCAAGTGTTCATGACGCCGACGTGATATTTCTGGCGGTCGGCACGCCATCGCGTCGTGGCGACGGAGAAGCCGATCTTCAATATATCGAAAAAGCTACTGACGAAGTTGCCGCAGCAATGAAAGAGGGCGCTGTTGTTGTCATCAAATCAACGGTTGTCGTTGGCACCAATGCGCGTATCAGGGATCGCATAAAAAAGGCACGGCCGGGTGTTGATTTTTCTATGGTGTCCAATCCGGAATTCTTGCGTGAAGGCTCGGCCATTGAAGATTTTATGCGTCCTGACCGCGTGGTGGTGGGTGTTGAAGATGAACGTGGGCGCGAAATGATGCGTCAACTTTACCGGCCGCTTTATTTGCGTGAGACACCCCTGGTCATTACATCACTCGAAAATGCCGAACTCATCAAATATGCCGCTAATGCCTTTCTGGCAATGAAAGTAACCTTTATCAATCAGGTCGCTGATTTGTGTGAAAAAACGGGTGGCAATATTCAGGATGTCGCGCGTGCCATTGGCATGGATAAGCGCATTGGTTCCAAATTTCTTCATGCTGGCCCCGGCTTCGGCGGGTCGTGTTTTCCCAAGGATACGCGAGCTTTCGCGGCAACCGGTTTGCGTTATAATGCTCCGCAACAACTGATTGAAACAGTCATTTCAATCAATGAAGAGCGCAAAATAAAAATGGGCAAGCGCATTATAAAAGCGGCAAAGGAATGTAATAGCGACACAGTCGCTGTGCTTGGTGTTACGTTTAAACCCAATACCGATGATATACGCGAGTCACCGGCACTGACGATTATAAACCTATTGCAACAAGCAGGCCTGACGGTTCGCGCCCATGACCCTGAAGGGGAAGAGCAGGCGAGAAAAGTGCTTGATAATGTTGTCTGGTGTTCTTCACCTTATGAAGCAGCAAAAGGTGCCGGTGTTATGGCAATCATTACCGAATGGAATGCCTACCGGGCATTGAATCTCAGAAAGCTTGCCGAATTAATGCCGAAGGGTAAACTTATTGACTTGCGCAATATTTATAAAAAAGATGAATTCGACAATATCAATCTCGATTATATTTCAGTCGGACGTTAATAGTAATTTTTATCATGATCGTTCATGATAATCGTAAAAGGTTTTGATAAAACGAAATCTAAAATCAAGAGGTCGATTTTGTTCGGCGGCAGGATAAAGTGAATGGCAGAAAATAAACCGAATTATGGCGTTGTCGCGGTTTGCTTCATCATTGGCTATTTTGCATTTCAGGCATTGTTTGTTTCGGTTATTTCCAAGGGTGCAGGTTTGGATGATGCGGAACTTGCATCCAATATGAGCTTTTGGAACTGGGGTTATGGTGGTTCACAACCGCCACTTTACACATGGATAGCTTTTGGCGTTGAAAAGCTTTTCGGCTTACATTTCTTTTTGCTGCAAATCATCAAATTCGGTCTTCTGGCAAGTACATTTCTGACTGTTTATGCAGGCTTAAGGCTGTTGTCGGTTCGTCCGGTAGTGGCCGGTGCGGCTATGCTTGCGCTTTTTCTGCTTCCGCAAATTGGTTGGGAATCCCAACGCGCCCTTACCCATTCGATTATGGGAACTGCCGGTTCAGCCTATGCTTTTGCCTTCTTTTGTCTATTTTTTCGCAAGCCGTCTTGGATAAAAGCTATCCTGTTGGGGCTTGCCTGTGCGGCAGCAATACTCGGCAAATATAATGGCATTTTATTTTTGCTTGCACTTTTTTGCGGTGCAGCTTTTACTGCGGGCATTCGCGACGTGTTGAAAACACGCTATTTTGCTGTGGGCATCATTACCGCATTGGCGGCAATTGCTCCGGCACTTTTTTTTATGTTTGCCCATCCCGACAGTGTTGTTGCCCGAGCCAACAAACTGGCAATGAGCAAATCCGGCAACTTTTTTGTTGACCGGCTAACAGGGGTAACCGATTTCTTCATTGCGGCATTGGGGTTTATATCAGTTGCGCTGGTCGTTGCCTTGATTCTGGCCGGTCTACAAGCTTTTTCCAATTCCAGAGTTTCACAATTAACGACAAAAGACGAAAATAAGGCGGAAAACTTTTTGTTTCATATACTGGCGTCGGGCGTCGTTATTATTATCGCACTTGTTCTTGTTTTAGGTATTACCAATGTGAAAGACCGCTGGTTACAACCGGTACTTTTTTTAGCACCACCATACTTTACACTTATTCTTTCAAGACTTGGATATTCATTGAAATATGTACGAGCCTATGGCGTTATTGGTGCCGTTACCGCTCTTATTGTGCCATTTGTCCTTTATATCAACATTGCAACGGCCTATAACCGCTATGACCCACCAGAACAACTGCTGGATTATGCCAAACTTGATAGAACATTGCGCGAAAAAGGTGCATTTACCATGGTTCTTTCAAGAAGGCCGCAATTACCCGGTAATTTACGATTACTCGACCCTTCGATCAAGACACTGCATGTAAGCTCGCCTTATGTCGCCGAACAGTTAACAAGACCACTCATGGTAATCTGGTCGGGGAATGAAAAACTTCCCGATGATTTGCGTGATATTTTGCTCAAAGCCGGTTTGCCAACAGATGGCACAGTCGATCAGGTCGAACTGGATTTTATTGGCGACAGTGATGTAAAGCGAACAATATCCTATCTCTATATTCCGTGAAAGAAGCAATAAAACAGGAAAAGACGCGCACTGTTACGCAATGACGGGTAATGGCTTTTTGTACTTTCTCTCAACCACCGGTGTGTTTGTGCTTTTTTTCGCGATAGATAAGACAGAGGTTGCGGATATAAACAATCAATCCCAAACCCTGACCGGCAATAAAAACCGGATCTTTCTGCCGAATAGCATAAATGAGCAAAAGTGCACCGCCGCCAAGTGAAAAAAACCAAAAGGCAACCGGCATGACGCTTTTTTTTGCCTTTTCAGAGGCAAGCCACTGCACGACAAAGCGCATCATAAAAAGAGCTTGTGCGATAAATCCCAGAACTATCCAACCGTCCCACTGGGCGACAAAGACATCATGCAGCCATTGGATAAATTGTGAGGAAATGCCGCTCATTTACTACCCCTTACTGTTATTTTTTCCTTTGCCGTTATTTCTGTCACCTCGGGTACTACTTTACGCCGGCGACGCAACCACCAAACACCATAAAGATCAAGCACACCGCGAAGCCCGCGATCAAGAATACCATAATTGGAATGACCATGGACACGCTGACGGTCAACCACATCAATATGGGTGGTTTTGAAACCTTCACGCAAAACCAGCGCTGGCAAATAGCGATGCCAGCCATCAAAAAACGGCAATTGGCGGAACAGATCGGTACGAAGTGCTTTCAGACCACAACCGGAATCACGTGTATCGTCTTTTAAAATCGCCTGGCGCAATTTGTTGGCAAATTTAGACGACAGCTGCTTCAATTTGGTGTCGGTTCGCTTCAGGCGCTGGCCAGCAGCAAGCCCGAATTGCGGACCGGCAGCAATAAGAGCATCGGCAAGTTTCGGCAGATAGGCCGGGTCGTTTTGCCCGTCTCCATCAATTGTCAGGACAATGTCACCATGAGCGGCAAATACACCCGAACGCACCGCTGCACTTTGTCCGGCGGAGCGATCGTGACGGATATGGCGCAAAGGCTTACCTTCGCTCATACGCTTTTCCAATATTTTTGCGGTGTCATCTGTCGACCCGTCATCGACAACAAGCACTTCATAATCGCGCTTTTCCATTGCCGTATCCACTTCATCGAGAAGAAAGGCAAGATTTTCGGCTTCATTGCGACAGGGTATAATGACAGATAGTTTCATTTAAATAACTTTGTTTCAAATGCAATGCGCAACTGAATAGCATTGAAAAAGACCAGTGTCTATCAAGGCAAGCTCGCGAATAGCCCAAACTGTTTAAAAACGTCTTTTGACTTTTCATCTTCGCCGGATAGTCTGGCTTCATCATATGCTCTGCATTTTACAAGAAAATCCATGTGGTTTTATCGGGCAATTGTAACCGCAATCTCCGCTTTTTGTCGACCGGTTGATTTGAAAGCTCTGGAAAGTTTTAGCAATAATAAGAGAGACCTCCCGCAGCAATTAAACCGCATTTAATATGTGAGCGAAATTTTTCATGCAAATGCATTGAAAGGCACTATAATCGAAACGGCTAAACGATAGGTGACGCGAAAATTCCCCAATAGTTTCAACGAGATTTCGTAATAGTTTAAACGAAATTCTGTACTGGTTTCACTATGAGCTATGAGCAGTAAATCCAAGATTGATCGAACAGCCAAAATCTAACGTAATTCTCTTCATTGTGTTTTTTGTAGTCTGTTTAATGCCACTTTGTTTTACTGATTAATATGAATTGAAACAGGGGCTTTGTTTCTTCGGTAATCTGGTTGAAAAAACCACGCTTATGGCCAAAAAAGTTTGCGAGTTTTCCGATATTGGTTGTTGGCTTGTTCTGCCGCGTCCAACAACACCGTTAGCCTTTTTGACAAAGAACAGTGATTTGTCCTGTCGGTTTTTTCCTATAACAATTGTTTGCGCTTTTTCCCACAGTAAAACTTTTTCATAGGTTTTTCGTTATATTGAAAAATTATATTTTTTAAATGAATAGACATTTTTACGGTCCGGTCTATATGTAGTAGTAAAATTTCATGGAGCAGAATTGATAAATGACTTTAATATTTTTAGTTTTAGGTTTTATCGCACTCATTGTGCTTGTTTATTTGTTTTATAACCTTTCTACTGCAGCAACGCCGTTTAACGCCAACTTTAATAGAAATGGTGTATCTTTAACACTTGTGCGACAAAGTTTTACCGGTTTGGGCTGGATAGGGGTTGTTTTGATTTTTTTGAGCCCGTTGGCGATTGCTTTTATTGCATCTGCCAATTTGCGGGCAATTGCCCGGGCAACCTTTTTTGATACGCCTATTCCGGATTTTACACCACTTTATCTTGCTTTGGGATTTTTAGGCCTCATCGGCTTTGTTTTTATTATCATCGGTCGCGAATTTTACGTCATTACGCCTGTTAGAGATGCTGCTCCGGCTTTCCTTGAAAAACCGAAGCCTTATTCGGCTCCGCAGCCAGCATCCGATTTTGCACCAAAACCGACCCCGCCCCGTCAAGCGCCCGATGCCGAGCCGGTACCGCGCCCGCAATTTGTCACAACAATGAAAGACGATGGTGTACCGCCGACAAAGCTTTGACAAACAGCTGCCCGTAGTTTGAATAAAATAGCGGGCATGTAATTCGTCCTGATTTTTAAAAAAAGGAACATATTTTTTTAAAAATTTTTATAAAAGTTTGTAGATGATGTCAGAAATGTTTCTACCGGCTTTTTCGTAAAGATCAGACGAGAAGCCGCAATAACCAATAAGAATGCCGTTTTGGCGCGAATATTCGCAGTAGCGCGATAGTGCACGGACAAAAAAACCGGCTATATGCAATTCAGCTTCAAGTGTGATATCACAGATTCGCCGATCAACCGGGATAGATAGATGTAGGCCTTGTCTTGGCGGGCTAACCGAGTAATATGCACTGCCCGCACCATCTTGCAAACCTTTGACAAGTGCATCGCGGTTTTTTCTGACGGTTCTGATTGCGCGACGCATATGTGCCGCATAATAACCACCATTAATAAGGTCGGCCAACGCGTCTTCGACAAAGGTCGTGGCTCGCCTGTCAACGAGTCGACGCAAAGCGATCAGGCTTTTACAAAGTTGTGGTGGTACAACCATATAGGCGCATTGAAGACCGGCGAACAAGGTTTTTGAAAAAGTACCGAAATAAATAACACGGCCCATATCATCGAGCCCTTGAATGGCCGTCAGCGGCATTTGTTCAAAGCGTATTTCGCCATCATAGTCATCTTCAAGAATAAAACTCTGATTTTCTTTTGCCCACTCAAGCAGATTGAGGCGCTGTGGCATGTCAATTGCACCGCCAAGAGGGAATTGTTTTGAAGGGGTGACAAAAATGGCATCGGCTTTCGGCAAGTGGCAATAATTATGCAAATTTTCATAACGCAAAAATCGCACTTCTTTGCCGGTTGCTTTGAGCGCCTCGACAACATTACGGTATGTCGGGTCTTCGAGCAATATTTCGGCGTTATAAGGCAAAACACTTCTCAAGATCAGGTCAAGCGACTGCTGTGTGCCGGAAGTGATAAAAATCTGCGCTGCGCTCAGGCGCAAGCCGCGCGCCTGCTTGAGATAGGTAGCAAGTGCTTCACGCAGTGCCAGTGTGCCGCGCGGATCGGTGTAACTATAATGACGGTTATTCAATTGTGCCGCTCGCCGGTTTAATAGCCGACGAAAAACTGTCATGGTTTTTGCATCTTCAAGCGGCATATTGACAGCACATAATTGATTGGACCGGGCTGGCTCTTGTTCGGGCACTCCATAAAAAAACTCCTTGAGTTGGGGAGCACGCTCGGCGACAAAACTTCCGCTTCCCATTTTTGTTACCACATAACCATCAGCAATCAGCATTTCATAAGCTGCAACAATGCTCGTGCGGGAAAGGGAAAATCGCTTTGTCAGGTCGCGACTGGGCGGCAGTTTTGCACCGCGTTCCAGTTTGCCGCTTTCAATGGCCTGTTTGATTGCCCGATAGACGCTGGCGGCGCGTCTTCCTTTCTCAAGTACGAAAGGGATCATTGCTGACCAGTCAGAAGAATTGGTCTGATTTTTTTGATAGGAAGTGGCTCTTTTTTGTACCATTATTCTGATCCAATATGCAATTTCGGGTTGTCCGGCAAGGAATAGTGAAATGAGCGCAGATGATTTTCCGATAACCGATAAAAACCGTGTCAAAAGATCGTATAAGCGCGCTTGTTATGACAAACAAACAATCTACAACATTCTTGACAGTTCGGCTCTGGCTCATGTTGCCTATGTTATTGATGGCGAGCCTTTCTGCACGCCGACATGTTATTGGCGTGATGGCGACATGCTTTATTGGCATGGTTCTTCTGCCTCGCGGATGATGAAAAATCTTGCCAATGGCGTGTCGGTCTGCGTCACGGTTTCTCATCTTGACGGGTTTGTATTGGCACGTTCCGGTTTTCACCACTCGGTCAATTACCGTTCGGCCATGTGTTTTGGCAAAGCCATTGAAATTACAAGTCCGGACGAAAAGCGCAGGGCGCTCGAGACCATGGTAAATCGTTTCTATCCAGACCGGACAAAAGAGCTTCGTCCCGTTACACCACAAGAACTAAAAGCAACTTCGGTCATTGCCATGAAGATAGAAAGCGCGGCAGCAAAATGTCGATCATCAGCTGTTGGCGACGATAAGGAAGATTATTCTGTCCGCATCTGGGCCGGGATTATTCCGGTAAAAACGACAATCGGTTCATTCGAACCCGACCAATACCTTGAAGAGAATATAAAACCGGCGCAGCCATTGCTTGATATTTTCAAACAAGGTCGGCAACTTGACGACGCGCTTGTGAAGGCACAGAACATTTATGAAAAACAACATAAAAATGCCGCTGGCGGGTCGGTTGACGATTCATGTTGACAGTTTTGATGGCCTGGCAGTTTTGAACGTATTTTGACGGGTGAGACGTCTTATTGTGAGGGTAGGCAGTTTTAGTTTTTTTAAAAAAAAGCCAACCACGCCACTGAAATTCAACAATCGCGAATAAAAACGGAACATCAACCACCGGTAGCACTGCCAAAATGGCTTTAATTCAGCAAAATTACAGGCTTTCAGGGTAGAGGCGTGACAGGCTGGCGGTGCGTTCAAGGTCTTATTGGATTGGCGGCGTTTTTCCTCAATTCGGTTTTTCGGCCTCAAGGGCGGTTTGCGTTTTGAATGAAGGCTATCAATAAGGGCTTTTTTCATGGCATTGCGCCAGAGCTGGCCCTATGAAAATGACAATGGATGGCAAATTTTTATCAACCTTGGCAAGTGTCGCAAAGAATCGGATGCCAACCGTAGAATTTTCGGTTGGTCATAGCCCCGATTATAGCGTTTTGATAAGAAAACCGCACCGATGCGGCGACAAGTAAAATCAAAACCGGCCATTTGGACATTTGCATGATTATACTGTAGATTTGCAGGGTTGCACCGAGCCTTAGCGCATTGCATTCGTAAAATACCGATGATTTCGTTTTTCAATCTTGCAAAATGTCGGGGACTTTTATCAATAAACATCAGCCAATAACGCTTAAAAGTTTTCTTTCGCCAGCTAGTAGAAGCAAAATCCTGCGTGTGTCTATCACTCTCTAATGAGCGCCCATCACTCGTTAGCTTAAGTCGTTTGGTTTTCAAAATATCAAAACACGCGCCGTTTTGGCAAAAATAACGGCTTTATTCGTCTATTCGATGGGATTTAAGTCATATGAGATTTTGGCAAAGCCGACGCTCATGTCTATCGGTGCTATTTGCCAATCACCCTTCAACGGTTTTGAACCGGAAAAATCGTGTCGAGACATGTTTAGCTTTAGCATGGCAACACACGTATAAAGGAAAAATTTCACGAGAATCTCGAAAAGCAATGATTGCAGTTGAAAAATATCAATTGTAAAGGGATAAAATTTCTATCATAGGTGCAAAATTAGTATCTTTTGCCTCAATATAAGACAAAACGATCTTTTTTTTATCATAATTATGAAATTTCTAGCATAAATTTCTTATTTTATGGTGCTGTTCATGCGTATTTTCTTGCCAAAAGGTCATGCATCCTTCATATGAAAGTTGTTGTTAAAAAATGAAATACCTAGGCTACCAACCGGGGAGACCGAGACCCCCCGCAACGGATTTCCCTCGGTTGTGCCCCGACTGAAGTTTTACTTTGGTCGGGGTATTTTTTTTTAAAATAGATTGGTCACGATTTTATAACGGCAATCATTACGCCAACGGTCTTGAACACGTTTTTTTAATTCGCGTCTGTTATTGGAACTTGCTTACAAGCGATCCAGCAATTCCTTTGTTGGCCAGGAATCGGCAGGTAGCCCCAAGCGCAATTGTTCGCTACGCACGGCATCGCGTGTCAATATGCCATAAACGCCGTCTATTTTACCCATATCATAGCCACGTGCAGCAAGTTTTTCCTGCAGCTGTTTCATCTGTTCGGTATTGAGGCCGGGGTCGGGATGTCCGGGATCGAATGCTGGCGCACCGGCAAGACGGGCGGCGAAATAAGCGACTGTGGTTGCATAAACGATCGACTTGTTCCATTCGACAAATACATCAAAATTGTCATAGGCCAAAAAAGCCGGGCCTTTTCGCCCCATCGGCAAGGTCAATGAAGCATCTCCGTCATCGGGACCCAACGGGCCATTCAAACCGGTAACGCCCCATTTCGTCCATTGTGAATGGGCTTTGCGATTTTGCCGGATAGCCTCTTGCCAGGGCAAATCATCACGTGTGAGGCGCACTTCTTCCAGCCATGGTTCGCCGCGTCGCCAGCCAAGATCACTCAGCATATGGGCGGCAGTCATGACAGCATCGGCAACAGAACCTTTAAGATCAACTTTGCCATCACCGTCACCATCGACGCCACGTTCGAGATAATCCTTGGGCAAAAGTTGCATTTGACCGATTTCACCCGCCCAGGCACCGGTTGTTTTTGCATTTACGACGCCTTTGTCAAAGAGCTTTAAAAGGGCAATAAGTTGAGGGCGAAAAAGTTCTGGCCTGCGGCAATCATGCGAAAGTGTGAAAAGTGCATTGAGCGTGTCAAAATTACCCTGTACTGCACCATAATCTGTCTCAAGCCCCCAAAAAGCTGCAATAACCGGGCCGGGAACGCCATATTTTTCTTCCGCTTTAGAAAAAATATCGGCATATTTTTGCAAATTTTCCTTGCCTTTTTTTAACCGCGCTTCGGGAATGACTCGTTTGGAAAATTCGGCAAATGTCAGATTGAAAATGGCCTGGCCATTGTCACGTTCGAGAACTTTGTTATCAATAGTTGCCTGCGCAAGCTCGTCGATAGCGTGTTGGCTAACGCCGGCTTGTCGGGCTTCATCGGCAATATTTTTTCGGAATGTTTCAATCGGGCTCCCGCACGCCTCTTTTGCTGTTATGGTTGCAATGTCATTGACTTCATTGGTACTTTGGGTATTGGTGCTATTGGCTTGTTGGGCGTGCAATGCCGGCATAAAAGCCGTTGCCGCCAAAAACGTTGATGCCGCCAGAAACGCCAGTCTTATCTTGAACATTTATTCTTGTATCCTGCACTGTATAAGACGAATAAAATGTCTTGTACCATTTTTTGCAAGAAATAAAGAGGGTGTTGCCATTTGGCGTTCGTCAAATAGCAATTTCATATTAGTTTGCAGTTTGTTTGCCACTTGCACCGATAAATTTCTGCCAGTCATCGCGGCTGCCATAAAACACATTAATATCAGCATCGCCCTTGATTCCGGGGACACGTCCGGTGCCGGTATATTGCCAGAATGTCCATGGATGGGGGCCGTATTTTTCTTGCGGATGACCCGCAACAGAGCGCAGCCAGAAAGGGTAGCCTTTGATTTGCGCCAGATTGTTGCGATCGAAGAAATCGACGGTGGTATAGATAATGGGTTTTTTACCGTAATATTTTTCGACTATTGAAAGAAAAACTTTCATTTCGCTGCGCACCGTTTCGGCGGCCGGACGAATTCGACAGGTGGGTGACGAATCATTCCATTCCATATCAAGAACAGGTGGAAGGGCATCCGGATCTTTGGGAACATTTTGAATATACCATTTGGCCTGCTGGGCGGCCGGGCGACAATAATAATAAAAATGGTAGGCTCCGCGCACCATGCCTACTTCTTTGGTACCATTCCAATTATGGGCAAAATTGTCATCGACACGGTCACCGCCTTCTGTCGCTTTGATAAAAGCAAAGGAAATTCCGCTATGTTTGACAGATGCCCAATCGACCGATTGCTGGTATTTTGAAACGTCGGTACCATGGACAGGATAATGCCAGGGTGTGAGTTTTTGCCAGTCATGTGGCTTCCGGTCGTCAAAATGGGGCGCGTTTATAGGGCCTTTGGGCGGTGTGGCCGAAGGCGGAACAAGGTCGTCAAAATTATAAGAAACAGCGCTACAGCCGCCAAGCATGACGGTGCAAAAGGTTGCTGCCAATAATTGCCGGGCTTGTGTTGCAAGTTTTTGTTGTACCAATAATTTAGCCCCTCTATTACAGTTAAATTTTGCCAACCATTGCTAAAAATAGTAAAAGAATGTCATATAAAATAAAACACTTTGGAAAAAATATGAAGAAACTTCGTTGGCGCCGCATTATCGGACTTATTTTTATCGTTATCTTGATAATAGCGGGATTACGGTGGGGGTATTTGTGGCTAACGGGGGAAACTGATAGGGGTGACAGGTCGGCGACTTTGCCCGAAGGAAAAGCTCTGAGCTTGCCGGAAGTGCCACTTACACCCTCCAATATGAACGAACAACAAAAACAGGATGTCGTCAACCAACTGATGAAAGATGCAAGAGAGTCAGCACTTGCCAGTGGCCAAACCGAAAGCCAGGCGGAAAATTTTGCCCAACAAGCGGGCCGGATTGCACGTGAAGCGATGGATCGGCCCTCGACGGTTGACGGCGACAAATAACCTACACAATAACGTTCAGAAAATTTGACCGCCCTTGTGTTTTCATAAAGACAATGTCAACGTTAAAAAAAAGCTGTCAAATTTGATTGGGAAAATTGAATGCCTTCCTTATGGACGCGTATTGGAGAGTTGTTGACTAATCTGGCCAACGAGGTTTTTACGACGGTTGTCGAATGTGTTCGTACGGCCTTTGAAGGTGACCCCGAAACGCGGCGGCAGGTGGCATTTTCTGTGGCAATGATTGCTTTGTCTGCGAAAATGGCAAAAGCCGACGGCATTGTGAGCGATGCGGAAGTTAAGGCATTTTACGAAATTTTTGCCGTTCCCGAGCAGGAATGCCGCAATGTCGAACGTCTTTATAATTTAGCCAAACAGGATATTGCCGGTTTTGACAGTTATGCCAGACGTTTATATAACCTTTGCAAGGAGACTGATTGCAATGGACAATTATTGGAAGATGTTCTGGAAGGGTTGTTCTATGTGGCGAAATCCGACGGAATGATTCATCATGACGAGTTTGAATTTTTGCGAAAAGTCTCCGAGATTTTCGGGTTTTCCGGCGAACGGTTTGCCGCAATCAGCGCGCGTCATGCCGCAACTGGCGAAAGTGACCCCTGGCTGGTGTTGGGGTTGAAAAAAAATGCTAGTTTTAAAGAAGCACGCAAACGCTATCATGATCTTGTCCGCGAACATCACCCCGACCGCGTTATTGCACGCGGGCTTCCTGAAGAATTTATGGCAATAGCCAATGAGCGGCTTGCCGCAATAAACAAAGCCTGGGCTATTGTTCGTTTGGAGTTTGTCAGCCTATGACAGAAAAAATGTTTAATCCCGATTATCAGGGGGCTGTTGTGCGGCCTTCACCCAATTTTGAAGACCGTAAAAATGCAGCAAAACCGCAATTTCTTATACTCCATTATACAGGCATGGAAAATGCGGAAAGTGCCGAAACACTGCTCTGTTCGCCGCCAGCGAAAGTTTCTGCCCACTATGTCGTGGAAGAAGATGGCAGAATTGTTCAACTTGTCGGTGAAGCTTTTCGGGCTTGGCACGCAGGCGAAAGTTTTTGGCATGGTGTGACAGATATCAACTCCCATTCAATTGGTATTGAAATTGTTAATGGCGGACCGTTGCTGAATTTTCCCGACTATCCGCAAAAACAGATTGCAGCTGTCATCGCTCTTTGCCGGTCAATTATTGCGCGTCATGGCATTTTGGCGCGAAATGTCCTTGGCCACAGCGATATTGCGCCGTACCGCAAAATAGACCCGGGTGAAAAATTTCCGTGGGCCAGTCTTTATAAAAATGGTGTCGGACATTTTGTGCAGCCGGCCGAGATATCGGGCGGACGGTTTATGAGTATGGGCGAAAGTGGGCGGCCGGTTGAAGCCTTTCAGTCAATGTTGGCACTTTATGGTTACGGTGTTGATATAACGGGTGTTTTTGACGAACGTACCCGCTTGGTGACCGAAGCGTTCCAACGTCATTTTCGACCAAAAAAGATAGATGGCGTTGCTGATGTTTCGACAATTGATACGCTGCATCGACTGCTTGGAACATTGAAAAAACTGACTTGAAAATTATTCTGCCCGCTTGCTTTGACGATGGGCGAGATGCACTGTCTGTGGCCAAATCCATTATTGGTTTGCAGCGTGGCGATTTTGTTTTATAAGCAGCCTGTCAGTTGGTCGGGCAGCCGCGCTTTTTCAATACCGAAAGGTGAAAGGTGAGGAAAGTCCGGGCTCCATGGAAAAACGGTGCCGGATAACGTCCGGCGAGGGTAACCTCAGGGAAAGTGCCACAGAAATATACCGCCTGTTCAATCAGGTAAGGGTGAAAAGGCGGGGTAAGAGCCCACCGCGCATCCAGTAATGGATGTGGCAAGGTAAACCCCACCGGGAGCAAGACCGAATAGGTCATTCGGGTAGGTTGCACGAGGCGGGTGGTAACATCCGTCCCAGATGAATGGTTGCCACGCGCAATTCCTGCTGAATTGCGCCATACAGAACCCGGCTTATAGACCAACTGACAATTTGCTGGGCGTGGTGGCGTCTGCCAACTTGGCAGTTACAAAATTTTTACCGGAGGTAGATTGACGTTATGAGGTTTTTGGAGTTAATGCAAATCATTCGCATTTAGAAAGATTTATGCATGCCTTCTCAAAACAGCCATAGCTCGCAAAAAACTTCACTGACACAACGGACTTCGCAGGAAATTTCGGCAATGCTTGCCGGTAAGCGAAGTGGCGGGCGAACATTTCTTCTGATGGTGGGGCCAGCCGTTATTGCTTCCATTGCCTATATGGACCCGGGTAATTTTGCCACCAATATTCAGGCAGGTTCCGGCTACGGTTATACACTTTTATGGGTTGTGCTTCTTGCCAATCTGATTGCCATGTTGTTTCAGGCTCTGTCGGCCAAAATCGGTATTGTTACCGGCAGAAATCTGGCAGAACTTTGCCGGGACCATTTGTCGAAGCCGGTCGTTATTGCGATGTGGATTATCAGCGAAATTGCTGCTATGGCAACAGATCTCGCCGAATTTCTCGGTGGTGCCATCGGGCTGGCCTTGCTTTTTAACCTGCCGCTCATTATCGGTATGGTCATCACCGCTATTGTCACTTACGCATTGTTGATGATTGACAGTCGCGGCTTTCGGCCCACCGAAATACTTATTGGTGTTTTAGTGTCGATTATCGGCATATGTTATCTCATTGAAATGATTATTGCCCCGGTCGATTGGGAAGCAGCAGGGTTGCATCTGTTCAAACCGGAAATGCCCGATACGCATGCGCTGTTAATTTCGGTCGGTATTATTGGTGCCACCGTGATGCCGCATGCGCTTTATCTCCATTCGGGTTTAACTCAGGCACGGGCAAAAGTACAAAATGATAAAGACCGCCGCCAATTGGTTCGCTATTCCAACCGCGAAGTCATTGTTGCCCTTGCTATTGCCGGAATGGTCAATATGGCAATGGTCATTATGGCTGCCAGCACTTTCCATGGGCAACATAGCGATATTGCCGAAATCGACCAGGCTTATCATACACTTACACCACTTCTGGGTGCCGGCGCGGCTGCTGTATTTCTGGTTTCTCTGATTGTTTCGGGCATTTCAAGTTCGGTGGTCGGCACCATGGCCGGGCAAATGGTTATGCAGGGGTTTGTCGGGTTTTATATTCCCGTCTGGGTTCGCCGTCTCGTTACCATGATTCCGGCTTTTATTGTTGTCGCTATCGGGGTCAATTCGACCGAGGCGCTGGTTGTCAGTCAGGTGATTTTATCAATATCGCTTCCTGTACCGATGATTGCGTTATTGTATTTTAGTGGTCGTAAAACGATTATGGGCCAGTTTGCCAACGGTCTCATTACGCAAATTGTGGCGATATTGGCAGCAACTATTGTGCTTGTCCTGAATTTTGTTCTGCTCTTTATGACATTCGGATTAATACCGGAATTTTCCTGAAGACGGCAAAAAATCCTAACTCTTCGTTAAGCATAGTCATGCGATAAAGCAGTTTGACGCATTTTTTGTAGTTATTTCAAGGTGCGTCAGTCGCTTCTGTCGTAACAAAAGCGACAGTTTTTTAAACGTGCTTTGTAAAGATAACGATGTCAACTGTTAAGGATTTTAACTATAGGCGCCATATTCCGGTCTTGTTGCAGCCTGTTCTCGACGGGATGGCACCGCTTGGCAATAGCACAATTATTGACGGTACCTTTGGTGCCGGTGGCTACACACGGGCGATGCTGGAAGAAGGTGCCAATGTTATTGCACTTGACCGGGACCCCGAAGCAATTGACGGCGGTGCGCAATTGGTCAGCCAATACGGGCCTCGTCTCAAGCTTGTCCATATCGAATTTTCCAAACTCGGCGAGGTGACCGACAAAAAGGTCGATGGTGTTATTTTGGATATCGGTGTGTCATCAATGCAAATTGATGAACCCGGGCGCGGTTTTTCCTTTCAAAAAGATGGCCCCCTTGACATGCGGATGTCAGAACAGGGTTTTACCGCAGCCGATGTTATCAACACAATGAAACCAAGCGATTTGACGCGGATTCTTGGCCTTTTGGGGGAAGAGCGTTTTGCCGGGCGTATTGCAAGAATGATTTGTGAACAGCGCGAACAGAAACCATTTTTGCGCACATTGGAACTGGCAAATGCAATTGAAAAACTGGTCGGGCGTAAACCGGCAGATCATATTCATCCGGCAACGCGCGTTTTCCAAGCTTTGCGCATCTATGTCAATGACGAACTGGGAGAATTGGCAAAAGCACTTTTGGCTGCCGAACGTGTTTTGGTAACCGGTGGCCGCCTCGGTGTCGTTACTTTCCATTCGCTTGAAGACCGAATGGTTAAACGTTTTTTTGCCGCTCGTTCCAAAGCAAAGGCACAATCGCGCTATCTACCTGTGGCCGTTGAAGCCGAGCCGACATTCAGGCTTCTGGTTAAAAGTGGTGTGACGGCAGACGAACAGGAAGTACAATCAAATCCGAGAGCCCGCTCGGCACGTTTGCGTATCGGCGTGCGTACCGGTGCCGAACCGACATTTTTTGACGAAGCTTTATTTGGTCTTCCTGATATTTCAGGCTTCGGTGGTAATAGAAAATGACAGTTTTTCGTACATTCGATATGATTTTAGTGGCTATTATGATCTGTGCGGCCGGTATCACCTATAAGGTCAAATATGATGCGCAAAAACGCATTGGTGAAGTTCATCGTATCGAACGACAAATTGTTGCCGAAAAAAATACCATCAATCTGCTTCATGCCGAATGGGCGATGATGATTGAACCGCAACGCATGCAGATATTGGCAAACCGTTACCATGATCAGCTCGGTCTTCAGGTTGTCAATGCCAGACAGATCGTCAATATAGAGGATATACCGGAACGTCTTCCCGACCAGATTGAAAATCTGATCAAGGATGATGAACTGGAAGAACACAATTCCCTTCTTGCCCACAATGGTGGTTCTAATGTCGATCAACTTGCCACAGGAAGTGTTCGGCCATGAAACTGTTTCCGTTTTTCAAGCGCCAGAAAAAAGCACCTCTTAGCCGTTATGAAGAGTTGCAGAAGGCCGAATATCGCTCACGCAGAACGCGCCGCCGGCTTATCATTGTTATTGGTTGTTTTCTTTGTGTTTATGCTGTCATTTTTGCCCGCCTTATTTATTTCGGTATGGCAGGTGGCGAGATCGAGGAGGCGAGTGGTCCGGCTGTCGAACAATCTGCCGCGCGCCCCGATATACTTGACCGCAATGGCCGGTTGCTTGCCACGGATTTAAAAACCTATTCACTTTTTGCCGAACCGCGTCGTATCATCGATGTTGACGAAACAATCGAGTTGATATCAACGGTTTTGCCGAATCTTGATTGGCAAGATGCTTATCGCAAACTCAAAAGAAAAACCGGTTTTGCCTGGATTCAACGCGGTTTAACGCCAAGCCAAAAAGAACAGATTATGGCGCTCGGCATACCCGGCGTTGGTTTTCGCACCGAGGTAAGGCGGTTTTACCCCGGTGGCACGGCGGCATCACATATTCTCGGTATGGTCAATGTTGACAATCAGGGCACTGCCGGCATGGAAAAATATATTGATAATGCCGGTTTGAGTGATTTGCGCGCCGCCGGACTTGCCGATGAAACCTCGCTTGAACCGGTAAAACTTTCAATCGATATCCGTGTACAGGCTATCATGCGTGATGTCCTTGCCGATGCCATGCAGCGCTATCAGGCAATTGCAGCCGGTGCAGTGATCCTCAACATTCATACCGGTGAAGTGCTGGCAATGGCATCCATGCCGGATTTTGACCCGAATAATCCGGTTGATGCCCTTAAGAAAGACCGGCTTAACCGCATGACCGCCGGAACATTTGAAATGGGTTCTACCATTAAAAGTTTCACCACGGCCATGGCGCTCGATTCAGGAAAATTCCAGTTGAACAGTGTTATTGACGCGTCCGAACCACTTGCTGCCGGACGCGGCCATTTTATCCGCGATTTTCACGGTAAATATAGGCCGCTGACGACATGGGAAATTTTCATATTTTCTTCCAATATCGGTTCGGCAAAAGAAGCCTTGGCTATCGGCATCGACGGTCACCGCGAATTTTTGAAAAGACTGGGGCTGCTTGATCGCATGACAACAGAATTGCCGGAAGTTGCCCGACCGGTCGAACCCAGACGTTGGAAGACCGTCAATTCGATGACCATTGCCTTCGGGCATGGCATGATGACAACGCCGTTGCAAACGGCTGTTGGTGCCAGTGCGTTGATGAATGGCGGGCGGCTTATCGAACCGACTTTTTTAAAACGTACAGCAAAAGACGCCGAAGAGCATTCAAAACAGGTTGTAAAACCCCAGACAAGCCGTGACATGCGTTATCTCTACAAACTGAATGGCGATATCGGGTCGGGTCGCAGAGCAAAGGTCGAAGGCTATCGTGTCGGCGGCAAAACCGGTACTGCGGAAAAAGTGGAAAACGGCAAATATTCAAAAACAAAAAGATTTAACGCTTTTCTTGCTTCTTTTCCTATTGATAATCCGCAATATGTTGTTTTGACCATTATCGACGAACCGAAGGCAGAAGAAGGAAAGATTGGTGCGACCGCAGGGTTTAATGCCGCGCCGATGGTTGCCGAAATCATTCGCCGCTCGGCAACCTTTTTAGGGGTACGTCCCGACTTTAAAGAGGAATACGCACCGATTCTTGTTTCTTCCGGCAATCAGAAATTGCCTGAAACCTCGTTTAATGATTAGATAAAGGGGATCACACATGAAACTTGATCAACTTGTAAGCGGTACAATTGTGGACGTAACGGTGCCGCCGGTTGAAATTAAAGGTGTTACTGCTGATTCAAGAGACGTTTTGCCGGGATATCTGTTTGTTGCGCTTAAAGGCAATAAAGGCGATGGTGGCGTTTACGCGCAAGATGCCGTTTCGCGCGGGGCGGCGGCAATTCTGACCGACCATGATTTTGACCTTGATGCACCCGATACACCAATTGTCCACGTTCCCGATGCACGTCACGAACTGGCACTGGTAGCGGCACGTTTTTTTGGTAAACAGCCCCATACAGTTGTTGCCGTTACCGGCACGAGTGGTAAAACTTCGGTTGCATCTTTTACCCGCCAAATCTGGAAAGATGCCGGTTTTTCCGCCGCAAGTGTAGGAACAATCGGGGTGATTACGCCGACAAAAAACGAATATGGTTCGCTGACAACACCTGATCCGGTCCGCTTACAAGAAATAATGGCACGATTGACAGACGAGGGGGTGACGCATGTGGCGATGGAAGCCTCTTCCCACGGGATTGACCAATGTCGACTTGATGGTATCAAGCTCGGCGCTGCTGCCTTTACCAATCTCGGTCGCGACCATATGGATTATCACCCGACGATCGAAGATTATTTTCGGGCAAAGATGCGTTTGTTCGATACGCTTCTACCAAAGGACTATCCTGCCGTTGTTTTTGCCGATGACAAATTTTCGGAAGCGGCAATTGAACATGTCAGGCGCTCAAAGCGCAAAGTACTGAGTGTCGGGCGCAAGGGAGAATTTATTAAACTGCGCCATGTCGAACACCAACGCTCGCGCCAATTTGTCGATTGCATTGTCGATGACGAAGTTTACGAATTTACTCTGCCGCTTGCCGGAGATTTTCAGGTTTCCAATGCCCTTGTCAGCGCCGGTCTTGCGCTTGCGACCGGCGTTTCACCTGCGGCGGTCTTCCGGGCACTCGAGCGGTTGCAAGGGGCACCCGGTCGTCTCGAACTTGTCGGTACGACAAAGGATAAAGCTTCGATCTATGTCGATTATGCCCATAAACCGGAAGCCTTGGAACAGGTGCTTTTGGCGGTCAAGGCTTTTACTGCCGGTCGGGTTATTGTTGTTTTTGGTTGCGGCGGGGATCGTGATAAGGGAAAACGCCCGCTTATGGGAAAGATTGCGAGCAAATATGGCGATATTGTTGTTGTCACCGACGATAATCCACGCAGCGAAAATCCGGCTGAAATCCGCAAGGAAATTTTGGTTGCTGCCCCCAATGCCAAAGAAATCGGAAATAGACGCGAGGCAATTGTTTATGCCATTTCGTTGTTGAAGACTGGTGATACACTTGTTGTTGCTGGCAAGGGACATGAAAAAGGCCAGATTATTGGCGAGGAAGTATTTCCATTTTCCGATCATCAGGAAATAACGGAGGCTTTGGAAGGACAACATAAATGACCCCATTATGGACAAAACAAGCCCTCCAGACAGCTATTTCGGGCACCATCATCGGCACGCTACCGGATGAAATTGTTGGAGTTTCAATTGATAGCCGTACGGCTAAACTCGGGGAAATTTTTTTCTGCATCAAAGGCGAAAAATTTGACGGCCATGATTTTGCGCAAAAAGCGGTCGAGGCAGGGGCGGGCATTCTTGTTGTTGCAAAAAACCGCAAAGATGATCTGCCAAAACTTGCGGTACCAATGATTGTCGTTGAAGATGTTTTGGCAGCCCTTGACCAATTAGCTGTTGCGGCACGCAAAAGATCGAAGGCAAAAATAATTGCCGTGACAGGCTCGGTTGGCAAAACCACAACAAAAGAGGCTTTGCGCCATTGCCTGAAGGAAGTAGGCAAGGTGCATGCCAACCCGGCGTCATTCAATAATCATTGGGGCGTGCCGTTAACTTTGGCGCGGATGCCGGTTGATACAGACTATGGTGTTTTTGAATTGGGCATGAATCATCCCCGTGAAATTCGCCCACTTGTTGCCATGGTGCGCCCACACATAGGCATCATTACGAAGATAGCTCCGGTTCATTTGGGTTTTTTCTCCTCGCTTGAAAAAATAGCCGATGCCAAAGCCGAAATTTTTGAAGGCATTGTCGAAGATGGATGTGCGCTTCTCAATGCCGATGACGAATTTTATGCTTATCTTGCAAACAAAGCCAGGCACTGGGGGATCAAACATATTTTAAGTTTTGGCGAAGCGCGATTTGCCGATTACCGGTTGGATAAACTCCACATGCAAGCGGACTGTTCCTGTATAACGGTAAAAATTCGCAATGAAGAAGAAGCGATGGTGAAAATTGCCGCTCCCGGCCGCCATATTGTGCAGGACTGTTTGGCCGTTCTTGCGGCTTGTGACTGTGTGGGTGCCGACATGGCACATATTGTACTTGCCATGGCCAGTTTTAATGCTGAAAATGGTCGCGGGGCAAGCTATCATTTGTTGCTTCCCGCAGGCGGCACTTTTACGCTTATTGATGAAAGCTATAACGCTAATCCGGCGTCAATGCGGGCAGCACTGGAATTGCTGCACAATGCAAAGGCGGGCCCTAAAGGCAGGCGCATTGCTGTGCTCGGAGATATGCGCGAGCTTGGACAATATAGTGAAAAACTGCATTGCGAGCTTGCCGAACCTGTTTTTGCTACAGGTGCCAACCCCGTCTATCTTGTTGGTAACGAAATAAAACCGCTCAAAGCGCTGCTTGGCAAAAAACTCAAAGTCTATTGGAAAGAAAGCGTTGATGAATTGATACCGGAACTATTGCACGACATTCGCGATGGTGATGTCATCATGGTAAAATCTTCCAATAGTATTCGTTCTTCCCGTGTTGTCAGTGTTATTCTCGAACGTTATAAGACAACCAGTCAAAAGATATAAAAAGGCCGTCATTCAATGTTGATGTTTGTCTCGTCACTGACCGATATTTTACCGGGTGTTGGGGTTTTTCGTTATATAACGTTCCGCACTGGTGCTGCATTGCTGACCTCCGGACTTATTGTTTTCCTGTTCGGGCCGAGCATCATTGCCAGTTTGAAGGTTCGTCAGGGCAAGGGCCAACCAATACGTGCCGATGGCCCGCAAACCCATTTCAAAAAAGCCGGCACCCCGACAATGGGCGGTTTGATGATTTTGAGCGGCACGGTTGTGTCGGCACTTTTATGGTGTAATCTTTTAAATATATATTTCTGGGTTGTGCTCATTGTAATGCTGGCTTTTGGTGCAATCGGTTTTTACGATGATTATCTTAAGGTAACAAAGCAAAGCGAAAAAGGCTTTTCCGGCAAAGCACGTCTTGGTCTTGAGTTTATTATCGCCATTTTGGCATCGGCCGTTATTATGTATACCGAGTCCAGCGGTTTGGCGCTGCCTTTTGTCAAAGATTATCTGTTTAATCTGGGCTGGTTTTTTATTCCCTTTGCCGCTTTTGTGATAGTTGGGGCAGGAAATGCGGTCAATTTTACCGATGGTCTTGACGGCTTGGCCATCGTGCCGGTGATGGTTGCCGCCTCGTCGTTTGCGCTCATTGCCTATCTTTCGGGCAACATCAATTTTGCCGACTATCTGCAAATTCACTATGTTGCCGGTTCGGGTGAATTGACGGTGCTGCTTGGAGCGGTCGTCGGCGCGGGATTGGGGTTTTTGTGGTTTAATGCACCACCGGCGGCTATTTTTATGGGCGATACGGGATCTTTAGCATTGGGGGGAATGTTGGGGGCAGTTTCTGTTGCAACCAAACATGAAATTGTTTTAGCTGTTATTGGCGGGCTTTTTGTCATGGAAGCTCTGTCCGTTATCATTCAGGTATTCTGGTTCAAACTGTCAGGAAAGCGGGTTTTCTTAATGGCGCCAATCCATCATCATTTTGAAAAAAAAGGCTGGACAGAAAGCCAGGTCGTTATACGTTTCTGGATTATTTCGATTGTGCTTGCCTTGGTTGGCCTTTCAACGCTGAAGCTGAGATAAAATGATTACAGTAAACTTATTCAAAAACAGGAAAGTGGCGGTTTTCGGTCTTGGTGGCTCGGGGCTGGCGACGATTAAAGCACTCATTGCCGGCGGGGCCGAGGTTTTGGCCTGGGATGACAAGGCAGAAACGATCGAAAAAATGCGCGAGCATGACATTCCGCTTTGCGACCTTCACCATGTCGAATGGTCACAAATTGCCGCTCTTATCCTTGCTCCGGGTGTGCCATTGACCAATCCGGAACCGCATTGGACAGTGAAATTGGCCAAAAATGCCGGTGTGGAGGTGATTGGCGATATCGAATTATTTATCAGGCAACGCAATAGCTATCTTAAAAATAATGGACTGTCCGATGAAGATATTCCCTTTATTGCGATTACCGGCACCAATGGCAAATCGACAACCACTGCCTTGATCAACCATTTATTGAATGATGCAGGCAAATTGTCTGAAATGGGTGGCAATATCGGCACTGCCATTCTATCTCTTGAACCTTTGGCGAAAGGTCGTTTTTACGTTATAGAATGTTCGTCGTTCCAGATTGATTTGACACCCTCCATTAATCCGACTGTCGGCATTCTTCTTAACCTGTCGCTCGACCATCTTGACCGGCACGGTACATTTGCCCATTATTGTGAAATTAAAAAACGTCTTGTCAGCAGGGCGAAAACCGCAGTTGTCGCGGTTGATGATGAAAACTCCGAACAGATCTATGAAGAGCTGAAAAAAACACATCATAAAGTTTTTCCGGTTTCAAAAGACAAGGTTTTGCGCGATACCGGTTATTATGCTGTTAAAGACAAACTCTATAGCATTGAAAATGGCAAAGCTGTGGAACGGCTTTCTCTTGCCGGGATTGATTCGCTGCGTGGCAGTCACAATGCGCAAAATGCATTAATGGCACTTGCCACCCTTGATAGTCTCAATATCAGGCCAGATGATTTACAGGCCATGTTTGCTTCCTATATTGGTCTGCCACATCGCATGCAGCAGGTGCGAAAAATCGGCAATGTGCTTTATATTGATGACAGTAAAGCAACCAACGCCGAAGCGAGTGCACCGGCATTGGCAACATTCGATCATATTTACTGGATTATTGGCGGGCTGGCAAAAGCCGGTGGTATCACCGCCTTGAAAGACTATTTCCCTAAAATTCGCAAGGCCTATCTGATTGGCGATGCGGCGGAAGATTTTGCCCACACTATTGGCGCGGCCTTTCCGGTTTCGATGTCCGGCACACTGGAAAAGGCGGTACAGGAAGCCCACCTTGATGCAGCTCAAGACAAGGCAAAAGAAGTTGCAGTTTTGCTTTCGCCAGCTTGTGCAAGCTATGACCAGTTTAAAAATTACGGCGCACGAGGCGATGCTTTTAAAGCTTATGTCAAAGCGCTATAAAGAAACAGCACTTTGGCACAGTTGACTATGGCAATGCAGTCTGACGTCGTTATTTTTTCGGCTTTATAAAATATGAAAAAGTCGGGTCTTTGTTAACCAAGCGGAATCCTTTTCGGCGTAATTTCGACGTTTGATAACCGGAAAATGTTGAAAAACGACTGGAAGCAGAAAGGTTTGTTATGGTTTCTCGTGCCGATCGTGGACCGATAGCCAATTGGTGGTGGACAATCGACCGGCCAATTCTGGCCGCCTGTCTGATGTTGATGGGGCTTGGTATCATGCTTTCTTTTGCAGCAAGCCCGACGGTTGCTAGCAAAATCGGCATTGCTGACAGTTTTTACTTTGTGCGTTGGCATATAATTTTCAGCTTTCCGGCTCTTTTTACGATGATCTTTATTTCGTTTTTCACCCCGCGCAATGTTCGCCGTTTTTGCGCTGTGCTTTTATTGGTGACGCTGGTGCTATTAGTGGCAACACTTTTGTTTGGTGCCGAAGTCAAAGGGTCACGGCGGTGGATTTCAATTCTTGGTATCTCGGTACAAGCATCGGAGTTTATGAAGCCAGCTTTTGTTGTGATGTCGGCATGGCTTTTTTCCGACCAGACGAGGAAAAATGGCATTCCCGGATTTACCCTTGCTATTGTGCTCTATGGAGCATGTGCCTGTCTTTTGGTTTTGGAACCCGATATCGGCCAGACAATGCTGATTAGTGTAACATGGGGTGGCTTGTTCTTCCTTGCCGGTGTGCCTATTTTTGTCATCATCTTTTTTATGGGACTTGCCATTGTCGGTGGATTTTGTGCCTATATGTTTGTCCACCATGTCAGAGAACGTGTTAATGGCTTTTTGACCGGTGAAGGAGACACGTTTCAGGTCGATGTCGGGCGCGAAGCCATTTTGCATGGCGGCTGGTTCGGGCAGGGGCCGGGCGAGGGAACAGTCAAACGTATTGTTCCCGATAGTCATACCGACTTTGTTTTTTCAGTTGCCGCCGAAGAATATGGCATTGTGCTATGTCTGTTGATTGTTGCGCTTTTTGCTTTCATCGTTATCCGTTCGATGAAAATTGCCATGAAGGAGCGTGATTCATTTACCCGTTTTGCCATTGCCGGTCTGTCGATATTGTTTGGTTGTCAATCAATGATCAATATGGCTGTCAATCTTCACTTAATGCCGCCAAAAGGAATGACTTTGCCATTTATCTCTTATGGTGGATCGTCTATGGTAGCGATTGCAATTTCGATGGGAATCTTGTTGAGCTTGACACGCAGACGCCCCGAGGCACGGCTTTCCGCGTCGCTACCGAGCATTATGCCAGCGGTGTAAAATGACAGAAAAAAAAGTTGTTATATTGGTTGCAGGCGGCACGGGTGGACATCTTTTTCCTGCCGAAGCACTGGCTGGCGAACTCGACAAACGGGGCTATGACGCGCATCTTGCCACAGATGAGCGTGCAAAACGCTTTGTGCGCTATTTTGCCGAAGATCATGTTCATGTCATTCCTTCTGCAACAATCACCAGCAGGAATCCTTTTGCAGTGGCACGAACGCTCTGGCAATTGTTGAGAGGGGTGCGCACCTCGCGGAGAGTTTTCCGGAAACTTCGTCCGGTTCTGGTTGGCGGTTTTGGCGGCTATCCAACGCTGCCGCCGCTTTATGCGGCAAAATCGGAAGGGCTATTGACCTTTGTCCATGAACAAAATGCCGTTATGGGTCGTGCGAACAGGGCAATGGCTGGCCGTGTCGATGCTATTGCCGGCGGTTTTTTGAAAGAGGAAGGGCCGTTTAAAAACAAGATTGTTATTACCGGAAATCCCGTGCGCAAAGCAGTTATTGAAGCAGCACGACAGCCTTATCACCCTTCCTCGGGTAACGATGCTTTCAATCTTCTGGTTTTTGGCGGTAGCCAAGGCGCTTCGTTTTTTACCGAAATTCTTCCTGAGGCGGTCAAACATCTCGGTGAGCCGGCCCAAAAACGCTTGCGCATTGTCGAGCAGGTGCGTGGTGATGGAAAAGCACTCGACGATATTTATCATGGGCTGCATATTGATGCTGTGGTTAAAGAATTTTTTGATGATATGCCGGAGCGTATTGCCAATGCCCAATATATTATTGCCCGCGCGGGTGCATCTACTGTTTCGGAAATTGCTGCCATCGGAAGGCCGGCATTGCTTGTCCCTTATCCTTATGCACTTGACCATGACCAGTCGGCCAATGCGGGAAAGCTTGCGGCAACGGGCGCAGTCAAAGTTATTCAGCAGAACGAGCTTGACGCGAAAAAGCTTGCCAAGGTCATTGAGACAGTTATGGACAATAGCGAGTTGTTGGAAACACAGGCAAAAGCGGCAAAAAGTGCCGGACATACAGATGCTGCTGAAAAACTCGCCGATATGTGTGAAGCGTTGATTGCGGGAAAAACAGCAAAAGAATTTAAAGAAGGAGAAACTTCATGAAAATGCCCTTGAGTATTGGTCTTATCCATTTTGTCGGGATAGGGGGCATAGGTATGAGCGGGATTGCTGAAGTGCTCCATAATCTTGGTTATAAGGTGCAAGGCTCCGATCAGGCAGACAATGCTAATGTCGAGCGGTTACGGGCAAAGGGAATACCCATTCACGTCGGCCACAGCGCCGAAAATCTCGGGCAAGCCGAAGTTGTTGTTGTTTCGACTGCGATTCGTAAAAACAATCCGGAATATATTGCCGCCAGAGAAAAACACTTGCCCATTGTGCGGCGGGCTGAAATGTTGGCCGAGCTGATGCGTTTCAAGCAGGCTGTGGCTATAGGTGGCACCCATGGCAAAACGACAACCACGTCACTCATCGGTACGCTTCTTGAAGCAGGCGGACTTGACCCGACAGTGATCAATGGCGGCATCGTCAACGCCTATGGTACCAATGCGCGCATGGGTGGTGGTGACTGGATGGTTGTCGAAGCCGATGAGAGTGACGGCACGTTTTTGAAACTACCTGCCGATGTTGCCGTTGTGACCAATATTGATCCCGAGCATCTCGACCATTATGGCAATTTTGAAGCTGAACGCGATGCCTATCTCCAATTCGTTGAAAATGTTCCATTTTATGGCTTTGGTGTTATGTGCCTCGACCATCCGGAAGTTCAGGCACTGGTCAGCCGTATTGACGACCGGCGCGTAATTACTTACGGAGCAAATCCGCAGGCTGATGTGCGCATTCTCAATCATCGCATGGAAGGGCCGAAAGCCCATTTTGACGTGGTCATCCGCTCGCGCAAGACCGGCACTGTTATAGAAATGAAAAACCTCGTTCTGCCAATGCCAGGCCACCATAATATTCTTAATGCTACGGCGGCAATTGCCGTTGCCCACGAGCTCGGTGTTTCCGATGATGCCATTATTAGGGGGCTTGCGAGTTTTGCCGGTGTCAAGCGCCGTTTTACACATACGGGTAGCTGGAACGGCGTTGAAATATTTGATGATTATGGCCACCATCCGGTTGAAATCAAGGCCGTGTTGAAAGCAGCACGCGAGAGTGCGAAAGGACGGGTCATTGCTATAGCCCAGCCGCACCGTTACACGCGCCTCCACAATCTGTTCGACGAATTTGCAACCTGCTTTAATGATGCCGATACGATTTTTATTGAGCCCGTTTATTCGGCTGGTGAAGACCCGATAAATGGTGTCAATTCGCCAGCATTGGTTGAACGGATCAAAACTGCCGGACACCGCGATGCGCGCTATGTAGCTGATCCGAAAGAAATTGCACCCCTTGTCAAGAAGATTGCCAAGCCCGGTGATTATGTGGTGTTTTTAGGGGCTGGAAACATCACCCAGTGGGCATATGCTTTGCCTCAAGAACTAGCGGCACTCGACGACAAATAAGTGGTAGTCAGATGATTGATGGTGAAGCTCTGTTAAAGCGTTTGCAACCGGTTCTTAAAAATCCGAGAGGACGCCTTAGTACCAATGTCGATATGAGCAAAGTCACATGGTTTCGTGCCGGTGGTCTGGCAGAACTTTTCTATCAACCGGTGGATGAAACGGATCTGGCCGAATTTTTAAAAAATTTGCCAAAAGACGTGCCGGTGACGGTCGTCGGTATTGGTTCCAATTTGCTTATCCGCGACGGCGGTATTGCCGGGGTAACGATCCGTCTTTCGGCAAAAGGCTTTGGTGAAACGCAACAGGTTTCACAAACACAAATTTTCGCTGGAGCGGCCACAACCGACAAAAGGCTTGCATCGGTAGCATTCGAGGCGGGCATCAGCGGGTTTGATTTCTACTGCGGAATACCGGGCGGTCTTGGTGGTGCCTTGAAAATGAATGCTGGCGCCAATGGAGGCGAAACAGCCCGACATGTCGTCGAAGTCTATGCTCTCGACCGGTCGGGAAAACGCCATATTTTAAATCTTGCGGATATGAATTATTCCTATCGCCAGTCAAATGTCGATAAAGACCTTATTTTTGTTGGTGCGTTGCTTCAGGGACAAAAAGGTCAAAAAGAAGAAATACGCGAGAAAATGGAAGCGGCATTGCGCCACCGTGAAGAAGTACAACCGATACGCGAAAAAACCGGCGGCTCGACATTTCGCAACCCCGAGGGAACTTCGGCATGGAAGCTTATAGATGAAGCCGGTTGCCGCGGATTGACGATTGGCGGGGCACAGATGAGCATGATGCATTGCAATTTTATGATTAATACCGGCAATGCCACCGCTTATGATCTTGAACTTTTAGGGGAAACAGTGCGCCAACAGGTGTTTGAAAAAACGGGTGTCGTTTTGGACTGGGAAATCAAACGTATCGGCCAATTTATGGAAGGCAAGGAAATCGTTCCATTTAAAGCAGTTTGACCACGGTTTTTAAAACGCTGATCTTCGCTTTGAAGAACGCCTTATTCTGTGCAACTTAATGCCGTAGTCTTTCAGACAAAAAAGTGCACAATAGACGCGCAGACGAATAGGCGGCAGCGCGGCAGCACATACCGGTTGCCACTGTTGGCTGTTTGTCTAGTCGATTCTATGCAAAACAGATGGTGGTGCGTTTAAATAAAAAATGACACATTGATAATATAATATAAGTCGAGTATTTAAGAACCACTGAACGATGCTGTTGGACGATAAAAGTTAACAATAAATTTAGTAAAATTTTAATGATATTATCAAGTGAAAAATATTACATTGTTTTGTTGGATTAAGTTGAATTCAAGTATTTGTGCATAATTCAACACCGCATCACTGAAGGTTTTTTTATGGCCTTGCGCAACAGTTATCGGCAGGTATGGAAAAATGCAAGAGCTAAAAAAAGACGAAAAAAAACTATGAGTCTTTTCAAGGACATGAAAGGAATTTTACTTGTCGAATCAGCATCTTGCACTTTGAAGGGCTTGTCAGGATAGGTCGATTCTGATTCATTATGGTTAACGCTAGTGTGTTGATTCGCAAGGGTGAATTGAAGTTCGATCGACCAGTAGTATTGTTTGGGTCTATAACGACTATATATAGTATTTTAAGGGAGCTTTTCGTAATGGCGAAAAAGCATGTTGCCATATTGATGGGAGGGTTTTCTTCGGAACGTCCGGTAAGCTTGTCGTCGGGCGCGGCATGTGCGCAAGCTCTTGAGGAGGAAGGATATAGTGTTAGCAGAATTGATGTTGATCGTGATGTAGCCTTTAAACTTGCCGAGTTAAAACCGGATGTCGCTTTTAACGCCTTGCACGGTATTTTTGGTGAAGACGGTCGTATTCAGGGTGTGTTGGAGTTTTTGCAGATTCCCTATACCCATTCGGGTGTTTTGGCTTCGGCGCTGGCTATGGATAAGGGCCGCGCCAAAATTATTGCGGTTGCAAATGGTATAACGGTTGCGCCATCTCGGGTGGTGAACCGTTTTGAGATCGGTAAAATTCATCCACTCGAACCGCCTTATGTCATTAAACCGGTTTATGAAGGTTCAAGCTTTGGTGTGATTATTGTAAATGCCGGTGAAAACGTGCCCTGGCAACAAGTAACAGACACCGATTGGCGTTACGGCGATGATGTTATTGTAGAAAAATATGTTGCAGGTCGTGATCTGACATGTGCTGTTGTTGGTGATAGGGTAACGGCAGTCTGCGAAATTGTGCCGGATAAAGAATTTCGGTTTTATGATTACCAGTCAAAATATGCGCCAGGCGGGTCGAAGCATGTTTGTCCGGCGCCGCTTTCATCAAATATTTACCAAAATGTGCAAAGAATGACTTTGGCAGCACATCAGGCATTGGGGTGTCGTGGTGTCAGCCGTTCGGATTTTCGTTTTGACGAGGAGAAAGGTGAGTTGGTCTGGTTGGAAATTAATACACAACCTGGTATGACACCGACGTCCCTTGTTCCTGATATGGCCAGAGCATCCGGTCATTCATTTGGTGATCTTGTAAGGTGGATGGTGGAGGACGCGTCGTGTATGCGTTGAACGATCAGAAAGAGCAAAGGTTTTCGACATTTGCAATGTCGATTTTTCCCCGTCTTTACCGGCGTTTAGGGCGTGCTGTTTCGCAACTCGTTCAAGCCGAGATTGAATTGCCCCGCCACTTTGGCGCTTTTGCTGTCACTATGTTTTTCGGTTCCGTTGTCTTTTATGGCATTTCAGTAGGTGGGCATACCGACGAAGTTGTTAAAGCAACGACATCGACATTTGGTTTTGCTGTCGAAGATGTTGAAATTGCCGGAAACAACCGGATGTCGGAACTTGATGTTCTGTCGGCTTTGGGGCTTGATGGCGAAACCTCGATGATCGGTTTTGATGCAACACAAGCGCGTAAAGTTTTGGCGGCATTGCCTTGGGTACAATCTGTCGATGTCCAAAAAATTTACCCCGATCGTGTGCGTGTATCGTTGGTGGAACGCCAGCCTTATGCGGTTTGGCAGCATGGCGATGATCTTGATATCATAGACAATGAAGGGCGTGTTATTGTGCCCTTCAGACCCGGTTTTGCTGGTGATTTACCGCTGGTCGTCGGTTCGGGTGCAGATAAAAAGGCAGCCGATTTTGTTCATGAAGTTGCGGTGTTTCCTGAAATACGGGATCATGTGCGTGCTTATATTCGTGTTGGTGACCGGCGTTGGGATATACTTCTTGATAACGGTGTCCGTATAAAACTGCCGGAAGTAAACGCGATAGCAAGACTTGGCGATGCTGTGAAAGCCGATAAAGAAAAAGGGCTTTTTTCGCGCGATATTTTAAGTGTTGATTTGAGATTGCCGGATCGTATCACTGTGGCCTTGTCCGATGGTGCGCTGGAACGCCGTGAACAGATCGTCAGGGATGAAGAGCGCCGTTTGAAGGCGCAGAAGGCGGGGCGTGCATGAATTTGCTAGGTTCAGGCCATAGCGGATTACGCCGGACACGTCTTTTGACTGTGCTTGACATGGGATCGAGCAAAGTAGTGTGTGTTATTGCCCGTTTGCGCCCGCTCGACCATTTGCAATATTTACCCGGACGCACCCACCGTATCGAAATATTGGGATTTGGTGTGCAGCGTTCCCGCGGGATAAAATCCGGCGTTGTTATGGATATGGCAGCAGCCGAGCAATCGGTTCGGTTGGCTGTTGATGCAGCCGAAAAAATGGCCGGATTGATTGTTGATTCATTGATCGTCAATTTCTCGTCAGCGCGGCTGAGAAGTTTTGTTGTGCATGGCGATTATGATGTGAGCGGGCGCGAAGTTTGTTTACGTGATATACGCTGCGTGTTGGCTAATGCCTCGCAAAAGGCTTTTGCGCTTGACCGGCAGATTGTTCATTCGGTGCCATTGTCCTATTCGCTTGATAGTGAAAAAGGTATTTCTGACCCGCTTGGCATGGTGGGGAACCTGCTTGGTGTTGATGTCCATGTCATGACGGCCGATGCTGTGCCGTTGCGCAATCTGGAAGCATGCATCAATCGTGCCCATATCAGTGTCGAGGCAATGGTTGCCACGCCGTTTGCCAGCGGTTTGTCGGTTTTGGTCGAAGATGAAGCGCGGTTGGGTGCAGCCTGTATTGATATTGGTGGCGGCACGACAACCTTTTCGGTGTTTTCCGAGGGGCATTTTGTTCACGCGGATGCTATTGCTATTGGCGGCAATCATGTGACACTGGATATCGCACGTGGTTTTTCAATGTCTGTTGAAGATGCGGAAAGACTGAAAGTTATGCATGGTTCGACACTTCCCGGTGGGGCAGAGGATAGACACATGATCAGTATTTCACAGCTTGCTGACAAACGCAGTGAAATGCAGTATCCACGTGCCGTGTTGACGCGGATCGTTCAAGCGCGGGTAGAAGAAATTCTGGAAATGGTGCGTGATCGCCTAAATCGTTCGGGTTTTGGCCATATTATTGGCAAACGCGTCGTATTGACAGGCGGCGGCAGTCAATTGACTGGTCTGCCGGAAACGGCGCGAAATATTTTGGGGCGTAATGTGCGTATAGGTCGCCCGCTTGGTGTTTCAGGGCTGCCAGCGTTGGCAAAAGGAGCTGCTTTTTCAGCAGTGGTTGGACTGATGATTTATCCGCAGACGGCAAGTTTTGAAGAAAAAACCTTCCATACTATCGGCCAATTGAAGACCGGTACGGGCGGGCGTTTTCAACGTGTTGGCCAGTGGCTGCGCGAAAGTTTTTGAGTTTTGTGAGTTGAATTCAATTTTACCGCTATGGGCTTTGCGGTGTTCTTACTTGAGAAGGAAAAGACAATGACAATCAATCTGCACGGGCCAGATATTACAGAATTAAAGCCACGTATCACCGTATTCGGTGTCGGCGGTGGCGGTGGTAACGCCGTCAATAACATGATTAATGCCGGATTACAGGGTGTCGATTTTGTCGTGGCAAATACCGATGCGCAGGCATTGACGATGTCGAAGGCTGACCGCGTCATTCAGCTTGGTGCAGCTGTCACAGAAGGTCTTGGTGCCGGTGCACTTCCTGAAGTAGGCCAGGCGGCCGCGGAAGAATGTCTGGACGAGATTATTGATCATCTCGGCAATTCCCATATGGTTTTTATTACCTGCGGAATGGGCGGCGGTACTGGTACAGGTGCTGCACCCGTTGTTGCCCGTGCAGCAAGGGAAAAAGGCATTTTGACAGTGGGTGTTGTGACAAAACCCTTTCATTTTGAAGGCGCCCGCCGCATGAAAACGGCGGAAGCCGGCATTGAAGAACTGCAAAAATGTGTAGATACGCTCATTGTTATTCCAAACCAGAATCTTTTCCGCATTGCCAATGAGCAAACAACATTTGCCGATGCTTTTATGATGGCCGATCAGGTTCTTTATTCCGGCGTTGCTTCCATTACCGATCTCATGATCAAAGAGGGATTGATAAATCTCGATTTTGCCGATGTCCGTTCGGTTATGCATGAAATGGGACGCGCAATGATGGGTACCGGCGAAGCCTCGGGTGAAAACCGTGCGCTTGCTGCTGCCGAAGCGGCAATTGCCAATCCGTTGCTGGATGAAACATCAATGCGTGGGGCACGCGGCCTGCTGATTTCGATTACCGGCGGACGTGATTTGACACTGTTTGAAGTGGATGAAGCGGCAAATCGTATCCGTGAAGAAGTTGATGCGGATGCCAATGTTATCTTCGGTGCAATTGATGATGAATCGCTTGAAGGTGTTATCCGTGTTTCGGTTGTCGCCACTGGCATTGATCGTGCATCGAACGTTGAGGGGGCTGATGCCGATGGTCGCGGCAACCAGGTTCAGCCGCCAATTCGTAAATTGGATAATGCGTCAGCGCCGCAGGGCGGAGCCAAACCGCAGCTTTCCGACACACGCTCCCAATCTCCCATGATTGAGGTGATGGAAGCATTGGAAGTTGAAATGAACCGGCCTGTTGAAGAACCGTTCCGTCCGCAAAGCGAAATTTTCAGAGTGCCAGCTTCTGGTACGGGAAATGCACCACAACGCGCAAATCCGCAACCGCAGGTCAGTTCGACGGTTTATGCACAGAGCCAGCAGATACCGCAAACACCGCGTATGCAATCGCCACGCATTCAACAACAAACGGCATCGGCCAATATGGAAGCGACAGCGCGTGTTTTGGAAGAAATGTCGGACATGCCGACCATGCGTGACAAACAGGTGGCATCGCAGCCGCGTACAGCACCGGTCAGAATGCCGGAATTGCGTGATTTTCCGTCTGTTGCCCGTGAAAAGGCCAATGCGGCTTCCAGTCGACAGCCAGCGCAGCAAGGCCCGCGCAGCTTGTGGCAAAAACTGACACAGAGCCTCATTCATCGTGATGAAAGCGAGCCGACGGCGCGGTTGGAGCCGGCACAACGGCCAAGCCAGCGTGATCCGGTTTTGCCACCAGCAGAAAATCGTCGTCCAATATCTTCTGATGCAGCCGTTTATGCGCCGCGTCGGCCGAACGAGCCACAAATGCGCCAACAGCCGCAACAGCGTGGTCCGGTAAACGAAGAAGATCAACTTGAAATTCCAGCTTTCTTGCGTCGTCAAGCAAACTGATTAACCGATAATGATAAAAAAGGGTGCCGATTTTTTGCAATGGGTGCCCCTATAAAAAAGCCCGATTACCTTCTCAACTTTACCGCTGTCAATTGACAGCGGTTTTTTTTGGCGATTTTTAAAGCGTATTACGTGCGGTTAAACCCGAATTTTCTAAAACCGGAATAGGGTTATTTAAAAAACAGCAGCGATAGCGACGATTAAAATTGCCGGTCGAAAAACGGCGCCAACAATGCTATGGCAGTCAATGTGACTTTCGATTTCTGAAATGGGGAATTGTTTTAACGATGAATGGCAAGGTTTTCGAGCCGAATAACGAACAACGTTTTCAATCGACATTGGCGGCACCAATTACACTGACCGGCCATGGTGTTCATAGCGGTTGTCCCTCGACACTGACAATAAGTCCGGCCGATAGTGGAACGGGGATTATTTTTTTGCGCACTCTGCCATCGGGAGGCAAACAGAAATTTTGCGCTTCATCAGCCGAAACCGGTTCAACAGCGCTTTCGACAACTTTGGGAACTGCCGAAGCGGGTGTAGAAACAATTGAACATCTTATGGCAGCGATTGCCGCTTATAACCTCGATAATCTTTTAATCGAGGTTAGTGCCAACGAAGTTCCCATTCTTGATGGCGGCGCATCAAGCTACTGCAATGCTTTTGATAAAGCAGGCATTGTAAGACAAAAAAAACAACGGGATTATTATGTCATAACCAAACCTGTCCGTGTCGAATCAGCAAATGGATTTGCCGAGTTTCAACCGTTTGAGGGGCGCCGTTTTGACGTTGAAATCGAGTTTTCAACACCAATTATCGGTAAAAGCCGGATTGTTTTTGATCTTGAACCGCAGAAATTCAAGGACGAGATTTCCAAGGCTCGCACTTTCGGATTTTTAAAAGATGTTGAAACCCTTTGGGCAGCCGGTATGGCATTGGGCTCATCATTGGAAAATTCGATTGTCATAGGTGGCGACGACAAGGTCATCAACCCTGCCGGCCTTAATTATGAAAACGAATTTGTGCGCCATAAATTGCTTGATGCCATTGGCGATACAGCTCTTCTGGGCGGGCCATTTATCGGCATGTTCCGCTCATTTCGGGGCGGTCATGCGTTGAATGCCAGACTTGTAAAAACACTGCTTGAAAATCGTAAAGCCTATGAAATCAAGAGTTTTTAACCAAAATTAGTGGTAATAGCTGTTGTTTTTAACAAGTTGCCTTAATTGAGCCTATAAGGAGTGATTGACCGGAACAGTAAAAATCGGCTATTCCAATATTAATGTTATCGGTTGATAATGACGGATTATAGTTTCCCATGACTTCTATTCTGGCAAAGAATTTGCCTGTCGATGTCGAGTGGGTTTTGAAAAACAAGGGAATGCCGCAAGGCCGGAGAGAGCATGACGAAGTTGAATTCGTATATTATGGATGCCAGACCAACAAAATCCTTTATTGCGCGTAAAGTCCTTATCGGGCTTATGCTTGGCAGTGTGTGCCTCACCGTCGGCTGTTCAAAAAAAGATAAAGATATCGACTTGACATCTTATGTTGAAACGATTGATCCGCCGGATGTTCTTTATAACCAGGCACTTGCCAACCTTGATGCCGGGCGTTTGAGCGAAGCAGCGAAAAAATTCGAGGCGGTTGACCGTCAACATCCTTATACCGAATGGGCGCGTAAGTCGCTCGTCATGGGGGCGTTTACCAACTATCGCAAAGGCAATTATGACGAAGCGGTCAATATGGCCAAGCGTTATATCGCTCTTTATCCGACATCCGACGAAGCAGCCTATGCCTATTATATTATCGGGCTTTCCTATTTCCGGCAAATTCCCGATATTACACGCGACCAGAAAGATACAAAACGTGCAATTGCTGCAATGCAGGAAGTGGTCGACCGTTATCCCAGGTCCGAATATGTCGATGATGCCAAGACAAAGATCCGTTTCGGGCGCGAGCAGCTTGCCGGTAAAGAAATGCAGATTGGCCGCTATTATCAGGAGCGTAAACAATATTTGTCGGCGATCAAGCGCTATCGTACAGTTGTCGAGGAATATTCAAACACCAACCAGATCGAGGAAGCTCTCTATCGTTTGACAGAAGCCAACTATGCTTTGGGGTTAACTTCAGAAGCCCAGACGGCGGCGGCGGTTCTCGGGCAAAACTATCCGGAAAGCAAATGGTATAAGGATGCGTTCGACCTTTTACAAAAGGGCGGCGTTACTCCGCAGGAAAACAAAGGCTCGTGGATATCGCGAAGCTTGGCTAAAACCGGTCTGAAAAAGGCATCGTAACCAGATATGCTTGTTCAGCTTTCGATCCGCGACATCGTTCTGATCGAAAGGCTCGATATCAACTTTGAGGCGGGCCTGTCGGTGCTTACGGGCGAGACAGGTGCAGGCAAGTCTATACTTCTTGATTCGTTATCGCTGGCACTTGGTGCGCGCGGTGACGCATCTTTGGTGCGTCACGGAGCTGATAGCGGCCAGGTTACAGCAGTTTTCGACGTGCCGGCCAATCATCCGGCACGACAGCTCATTCAAGAAAACGGCCTTGATGACGAGGGCGACATTATTCTTCGCCGTGTTCAGTCTTCTGATGGGCGCTCGCGTGTTTTTATCAACGATCAGGCGGCAAGCGTTGCGTTAATGCGCGCTTTAGGCAATGCTCTTGTTGAAATTCATGGCCAGCATGATGATCGTGCACTTGTCGATATTGATTCGCACCGCGATCTTCTTGATGCCTATGGCACAAGCGAGGCCGAGCTTGACGCGGTGGGAAAACGCTATCGACTCTGGCATGAACTTGATACCAAATTAAGAAAACAGCGGCAAAAAATTGCCGAAGCCGCGCGCGAGGCGGACTATTTACGCTCGTCGGTTGAAGAACTTGATAAGCTCGATCCCAAACAGGGGGAAGAGGAGGAACTTGCCATTCGTCGTACAGATATGATGAAGGCAGAAAAACTGGCAACCGACATCAATGAAGCGAGCGATATTATGAATGGGGCGCAGTCGCCAATTCCGCTGTTATCCAATCTTGTACGTCGTCTGGAACGTAAGATTTCCGAAGCGGAAAAACTGATTAAACCGATTGTCGCCTCGCTCGATGATGCTTTGCAGGCTCTGGGGCTTGCCCAGGATAATATTGATGCGGCCATACAGGCGCTCGATTTTGATCCGCAGGAATTAAGCCGTGTCGAAGAACGCTTGTTTGCATTACGGGGGGCGGCACGCAAATATAATGTCCCGGTTGATAGCCTGCCAGATTTACGCGAAAAAATGGACGCCGATTTAAAAGAACTCGACCACAGTGAAGCGACGGTTTCAAAGCTCGAGAAAGATGTTGGTGTTGCTCTTGCCGATTATGACGAAATGGCAAAACGTCTTTCTGGAAAAAGACACGAATGGGCAAAAGAGCTGACCAAAGCAGTTATGGCGGAATTGCCGGCACTGAAACTTGAACGCGCCGAATTTATTGTCAACATAACAAGCAATAGGGACGAACGCACTGCCCAAGGCATTGACCGTGTAGAATATTGGGTGCGCACAAATCCGGGAACGCGGGCCGGGCCGATGATGAAGGTTGCCTCCGGTGGCGAACTATCGCGGTTTTTATTGGCATTAAAGGTCGCATTGGCCGATCGCGGGTCGGCACCGACGCTTGTTTTTGACGAGATTGATACCGGCGTTGGCGGAGCGGTGGCTGATGCTATCGGGCAAAGATTGTCACGGCTTGCCAAAGGTGTGCAAGTATTATCGGTAACACACGCGCCACAAGTTGCTGCCCGTGCCGATACGCATTTTCTGATCGCGAAGGCCGAGCATGGCGAAAGCGACCGCTTGATAACCAAGATTCATAAACTCGAAATGACCGAGCGCGAAGAAGAAATTGCCCGCATGCTGGCTGGTGAACATATTACCGATGAAGCCCGTGCTGCCGCACGTCAACTTCTTGCCGGCAAAAGCAAATGAAAAAACAATTTGCGTTGCCGGGTCTGTTGGTAGTTCATTCACATTTTGTCAGTTAAACATATGGTCGAATAATGTGGCAAAGCCATATCGTGTTTGCAGCACCAATGTAGTGACTTTATCGCCTTTTAATGTTTCGGAATCCCTATGATGCAAGATATTTCAGTCGAAGATTTAACCCGTGACCAGGCAAAGCTGGAATTGGAGCGGCTGGCAAAAGAAATTGCCCGCCATGATTACCTTTATAACACCAAAGATCAGCCGGAAATATCGGATGGTGAATATGATGCTTTGCGGCGGCGCAACAATGCCATTGAACAACGCTTTCCCGAGCTGATACGTCCGGATTCGCCATCAAAAAAAGTTGGTGCGACAGTCTCGGAAAAGTTTGAAAAAATCCGCCATCGCATTCCAATGCTTTCTCTCGACAACGCCTTTTCGGATTCGGATGTGCGCGATTTTGTTGAGCGGATAAGACGCTTTTTGCGCATGGGTGATAATGAAGAGCTGGACATCACAGCCGAACCCAAGATCGACGGGCTTTCATTGTCGTTGCGTTATGAAGAAGGCAGGCTTGTAACAGCTGCTACCCGTGGTGATGGCACTGTCGGCGAAAATGTCACGGCTAATGCGCTGACCATTGCCGATATTCCGCACCAATTGAAAGGAAATTATCCCGATCTTATCGAGGTGCGGGGGGAATGCTATATGGCGCATGCCGATTTTCAGGCATTAAATGCCCGTCACGCCGAAGAAAATAAGCAAATTTTCGCTAATCCGAGAAATGCCGCAGCAGGGTCTTTGCGCCAGCTCGATGCCAGAATCACGGCGCGCCGCAACCTTAAATATTTTGCCTATGCTTGGGGTGAGGTGAGCCATATGCCGGCGACAACGCAACTTGCCATGATGGATGCTTTTCGCTCTTATGGCTTTACCGTCAATCCGTTAACAAAACTATATCATTCGGCTGATGGGTTGATTGAACATTTTCACGCCATTGAAAAACAGCGTGCTGATTTGGATTATGATATTGATGGTGTTGTATACAAGGTCAATAGTCTCGAATTGCAGCAACGACTGGGCTTCATTTCGCGTTCTCCACGGTGGGCTATAGCGCATAAATTTCCGGCAGAACGAGCCATGACCATTTTGCGCGCAATTGACATTCAGGTCGGGCGCACGGGAGCACTGACACCGGTTGCCAGATTGGAGCCAATAACTGTCGGTGGCGTGGTCATTACCAATGCCACGCTCCATAACGAAGACTATATTAAAGGTGTTGGTAGCAAAGGTGAGGTTATCCGCGGTGGCAGGGATATCCGTGTCGGGGATACAGTTGTCATCCAGCGCGCTGGCGATGTTATTCCACAAATTGTCGATATTGTCGAAGAGCGTCGGCCAAAGACGGCTGTTCCTTATGTGTTTCCCGATATTTGCCCGGCTTGTGGCAGCCATGCGGTGCGCGAAGATGGCGAAGCCGTCAGACGTTGCACCGGTGGTCTTATCTGTCCGGCGCAAGCTATGGAACGCATACGCCACTTTGTGTCCCGCAATGCTTTTGACATTGAAGGTCTTGGTGAAAAGCAGGTCGAATTTTTCTTTAATGCCGATGATGAAAATATCCGCATCAAAAATCCGGTTGAAATATTCACACTGGAACGGCGTCAGAAAAATTCTTTAAACCGGCTCGAAAATATAGAAGGGTTTGGCAAAACCTCTGTCAATAAACTCTATGATGCGATTAATGCCCGGCGTCAGATAGCCTTGAGCCGGTTCTTATTTGCGCTGGGAATTCGTCATGTCGGAGAAGTGAACGCAAGAAGACTTGCGCGTGCCTATAAAAACTATAATGCTTTCGCTCGTGTTGCATCAGAGGCCATTTATCCGCAAAATAACGGGCAAAGCGGTAATGAAGCATGGCAAGAACTGACCAGTATTGAAGGCATTGGTTCAATCGTCGCCGAAGCGGTTGTTGATTTTTACGGTGAGGAACACAATCGCCGTATCGTGGGAGCGCTTCTGCAAGAAGTAACACCGTTGGAAGAAATTTTGCCGGACACAAATGGTTCGCCTGTTGCCGGCAAGACCATTGTCTTTACCGGTGCACTCGAGCGCATGTCACGAGATGAAGCAAAAGCAATGGCCGAAAGATTGGGAGCAAAAACGGCCGCTTCCGTGTCAAAAAAGACAGATCTTGTCGTTGCCGGACCGGGAGCAGGGTCGAAATTGACAAAGGCACAGGAGTTGGGAGTGAAAATTATTAACGAGGAACAATGGTTTGATTTGGTTGGTGAAGACCATGCGTAAAGCAGCACCGCCAGAAATTCATGTGCCGAAAACGCCTTCTGGCGAACCGCGTTACATTTTGGTTATTGCCCTTGCGCTTATTGCAACGGTTATTTTTGCCTGTCAGGACGCAATGACAAAAACGCTGGTTCATAATTATCCGGCAACATTTATTGTTATGATTCGTTATTGGGTTTTTTTTCTTGCCGGTGCTTATATGGTCAAGACCGCCAGTGGCGGTTTTATCGCCAACATCAAAAGTAAACGTCCGTTTATCCAGTGTTTGCGTGGCCTTTTGCTGCTATCGGAATTAATAGCCATTGCGTTGGCCTTTCGCGTCATGGGGCTTGCCGAAGCAACTTCTATTTTTCAGTCCTATCCGCTTTTTGGAACCGTTATTGCGGTGTTCTTGCTGAAAGAAAAAGTTGGCTGGCGGCGTGTTCTAGCACTTGTTGTCGGGTTTTTCGGTATTTTGATTATGTTGCGCCCAGGTAGCGGTGTATTGTCGGTGGGGGCAGTTTGGGCTTTAATTGCGGCAATTTTCTTTGCCCTTTATATGGCATTGACCCGCCTTGTTGGCGGTATCGACAAGCCGCAAACATCGTTTTTCTATGTTGGTCTTGTCGGACTTGTCGTCATGAATATCGGGCAGCCGTTTTTCTGGGTACGGATGGAAAGCCACTATGTCTGGATTTTGGTGGCGCTGTGTATTACATCGGTGGTCGGGCATTTTCTGATGATTAAAGCGTTGAGCATTGCACCACTCACTGTTGTGCAGCCGTTCAATTATCTTCAACTCGTCTGGTCGGTTATTATCGGATATATTGTGTTTGGCGATATGCCGGATGGTTTGACGCTTGTAGGTGCAGCTCTGGTGGTAGGGAGCGGTTTGTTTGTGTTTTTCCGCGAGCAGGTAAAAGTGGCAAAGATCGTCGTCAGATAATAAAACTGTCACAGGATAGTATTTAAAAAACGCGGAAAGTTTTTTCTTCTGCGTTTTTAATAGTTTTTAAAGCGGTCGGGTTGCCGCTTCGAGCCACTTCCTGTCTGTTGCATCAAGATGGGGCGCATTGCGTCTTAAAACTTCGCTATGGTAGTCGTTCAGCCAATCGCGTTCTTCTTTTGTCAGCATATCGACGACAATCAGATTACGGTCGATCGGGCAATGTGTCAGTGTTTCAAAACCGAGCATTGCGATGTCGCCACCCTTTATAGCTTTTGCCGGTTTGACAACGAGCAGATTTTCAATGCGGATGCCAAAGGCACCTTCGCGATAATAGCCGGGCTCATTCGAGATAATCATTCCCGGCAATAATTCTTGTACTCCGCGTTTTGAAATGGTTTGTGGCCCTTCATGAACAGCAAGATAGGAGCCAACACCGTGGCCGGTGCCGTGGGTGAAATCAAGACCGGCATTCCACAAAGCTATGCGGGCAAGGACATCAAGATCCTGCCCGCGCGAGCCCTTTGGAAAACGCGCGGTTGAAAGATCAATCAAGCCTTTAAGAACAAGGGTAAAGCAGCGTTTTTCTTCGTCTCCCGCCTGGCCGACTGCTACTGTGCGGGTGACATCCGTCGTGCCATCGCGATATTGTGCACCGGAATCAACCAGATAAAGATTGCCTTCCTCAAGCGGCCGGTTGGTTGCCGTGTTGACGCGATAGTGGATAATGGCACCATTCGCTCCGCTTCCGGAAATAGTATCGAAGGATAGATCTTCAAGTTTCGATCCCATCTTCAAAGCCGTATCGGTACGGAAAAATTCCAGTTTCCCGGCTGCGGAAATTTCGTTTACCGCGCCGGGTTTTTCGCGCGAAAGCCAAGAAAAGAACCGGCAAAGGGCAACACCATCCCGTAAATGGGCATGGCGAGCTCCTTCAAGCTCTGCTTCATTTTTTATTGCCCGTGGCAGACGGGCAGCGTCGCGCAAATCTTTTATCGTGCCACCATGACCAATAATCACGTCATGGAATTTTTCTGCCGATAGTTGGCCGTCAAGTGCAAAGGTAGCCTTTGCTTTTGCCTGTTTGATAACTTCCGGCAAAAGTGCCGATGGTTCAAAAACATCGACGTAACCGGCAAGATATTTCTGTTCATTGTCGCCAAGCTTGCGGTGGTCGATAAATAACGAAGGGCGCCCGTGCGCGCGAAGAATGGCAAAGGAAAGCGGGAAAGGGGTGTTGGAAACATCGTTGCCGCGAATATTGAAAACCCAGGCAATAGAAGAAGGGTCTGTCAATATTGTGAGATCACAACCATTTTTTTGCAGCTCTTCGGCAATGAGTTGCAGTTTTTTGTCGGCGGTAATGCCGGCATAATCAAGTGGCTGGATGCTTACCGGTGTTAATGGTGGCTCGGGCTGGTCGGGCCAGATAAGATCAACAAGGTTGTTATTGGTACCAACAAGTTTTCCGCCAGCCGTTTCTTCGACTGATTTTTGCAACGTCTTGACACCATTGACGGTATGAAGCCACGGGTCAAAACCGATTGTAAGCCCTTTGGTGTTTTGTTGCAGCCAAAGGTGGGGCGGGCATGATATCAGATCTTCATAATCGAATATTTT